>DAOUYK010000091.1 GCA_030666145.1 Mycolicibacterium sp.
GGCGCCCCTGAATTCGGATCGCGCCAATGTTGCCGAACTGTTGGCACTCGGGGAGAAAACTGTTAACTTCTGCGAATGCCGATTCCACGTCGGGACGGCGCGAGACAACCGAGCGCGGATTCCCAATCCGCCGCGGGCCCACGGAATGCAAGAACACTGTGACGAGCTCCGGCCAACGACATCCACGCCGGTAGACAACGCGGCGGCGACGAACGCACTTATTCCACAGCCTGTGGATAGCTTTGTGGACAGTTTGTCGTCGCCCTATTGGCCGCCCGTGGGCCGGCCGCTAGGGGGTGTGGCTCGTTGACTGCGGACCCTGATCCCCCGTTTGTCGCTATTTGGAACGCGGTCGTTGCAGAGCTCAACGGTGAAGCCGGCAATGGATCTTTGACTCCCCAACAGCGTGCCTGGCTCAAGTTGGTGCGGCCCTTGGTCATCACCGAGGGTTTCGCACTGCTATCGGTACCTACTCCGTTCGTCCAGAACGAGATCGAGCGTCACCTGCGCGAACCGATCATCACCGCACTGAGCAAACAACTCGGCCAGCGCGTCGAGTTGGGTGTCCGTATCGATGATCCGGACTCTGCCCGGGCCGATGAGCCCCATCACGATTTTCGTGAAGATTCCGCTTCCCCCGATGCCGAAGACGAAGACGAAGACGAAGACGAAGCTGCTCGCGCCAGCGCCGAAGAGAGCTGGCCAACCTACTTCTCCCGCCAATCTAACGGTTCGGGAACTGATGACAGCGTCTCAATCAACTTGAATCGCCGCTACACCTTCGACTCCTTCGTCATCGGTTCTTCCAACCGATTCGCTCACGCGGCTTCCCTAGCCATCGCCGAAGCTCCCGCACGTGCATACAACCCCCTCTTCATTTGGGGTGAATCCGGGCTCGGCAAGACCCACCTGTTGCACGCCGCCGGAAATTACGCCCAACGGCTATTCCCCGGCATGCGCGTCAAGTACGTCTCGACTGAGGAATTCACCAACGACTTCATCAACTCGCTCCGCGATGACCGCCGGGCGTCGTTCAAGCGCACCTACCGAGATATCGACGTACTGCTTGTGGACGACATTCAGTTCATCGAAGGCAAAGACGGCATCCAAGAAGAGTTCTTCCACACCTTCAACACCCTGCACAATGCGAACAAACAGATCGTGATCTCCTCCGATCGGCCCCCCAAACAGCTGGCCACTCTTGAAGACCGGTTGCGCACCAGGTTCGAGTGGGGTCTGATCACCGACGTACAACCACCGGAACTTGAAACGCGGATCGCAATTCTGCGCAAGAAGGCTCAGATGGATCACTTGGATGTTCCCGACGATGTACTGGAGTTGATCGCCAGCCGCATCGAACGCAACATCCGCGAACTCGAGGGCGCGCTCATCCGCGTCACCGCTTTCGCATCTCTGAACAAGACCGCGATCGACAAGGCCCTGGCCGAAGTCGTGCTGCGTGACCTGATCTCGGACGCCTCCACGATGCAGATCAGCGCCGCGGCCATCATGGCTGCCACCGCGGAGTATTTCGAAACCAGCATCGAAGACCTTCGTGGCCCTGGCAAGACCCGCGCGCTGGCGCAGTCACGTCAGATCGCGATGTATCTGTGCCGCGAACTCACCGATCTCTCCTTGCCCAAGATCGGCCAGACATTCGGTCGCGATCACACGACAGTCATGTATGCCGAA
Source organism: Mycolicibacterium sp. (assembly GCA_030666145.1). Taxonomy (GTDB): domain Bacteria; phylum Actinomycetota; class Actinomycetes; order Mycobacteriales; family Mycobacteriaceae; genus Mycobacterium. The sequence goes on from DAOUYK010000091.1 coordinate 1,693, forward strand.
AAAAAGATTCGCGCAGAGATGGCCGAACGCCACGAGATCTTCGATCACGTCAAAGAACTCACCACTCGCATCCGTCAACGCGCGAAGCGCTGAGGTTCCCCGCTTTACTCTCGAACTCACGGGAACGTCGCCGAAAAACTTTAGTCCCAGCCGTCCCATTTGTTACATCTCGCGCCTGTGTACCGACGTGTGCACAAGCCGCGTGTATCTCCGCCGCTCAACCCGCTTCCTCCCCCAGCGCCGCTACCATCCCCAGACACTTGGATCGTCGCCCCTGGGTATCCACAATGTGCCAACAGCCCTTGCGGCCCGCTATACAGCGCAGAAGCTCAGCTATCCACAGTCTCCACAGGACCTATTACTGTTGCTGTTAAATATTTATCGAACATCTCTAAAAGAAGCTGCTTGGGGAAACCAGGCCTGTCCTGCGCTGACACGCGTTTCTCACGCAGATGTCAGCCCAGCCGATTAGCTTCCAAGTTGAGCCTGAAAGCTCTACGGTGGTTCATCGACAGCCGTTTCGATCGTTGTAGCGCGTCTTAGCGACGCTGTGTACGACACGGGGAACCGCTGATTTTGCTTTTGTCGAGGTGGGCATCGAAGGGACGCTATGAACGTGGCGACAGCAGGTCTGACGGATTTGAAGTTTCGGCTGACCCGCGAGGACTTCGCCGAAGCGGTCGCATGGGTTGCGCGCAATCTTCCGTCTCGACCAACGGTGCCCGTGCTGGCCGGTGTACTGCTGACAGGATCCGATGAGGGGCTGACCGTCTCGGGATTTGACTACGAAGTCTCCGCTCAAGTTAAGATCCCGGCCGAAATCGCTAGTCCTGGAAGCGTTTTGGTATCTGGTCGGCTGCTATCCGATATTGTCCGCTCACTGCCAGCCAAGCCCGTCGATGTCAGCGTGGAAGGTACCCGAGCTTCTTTGACCTGCGGTAACGCCCGCTTTTCTTTGCCGACGATGGCTGTCGAAGATTACCCGACCTTACCCCCGCTGCCCGATGAGACCGGGGTGGTGTCTTCGAACCTCTTCGCCGAGGCCATCGGACAGGTGGCTGTGGCAGCTGGTCGGGATGACACCCTTCCCATGCTGACTGGTATACGAGTCGAGATTTCCGGGGAGAAGGTGGTTTTGGCCGCCACCGACCGGTTTCGACTGGCCGTACGAGAGCTCATCTGGTCGACGACCTCCACCGGGGTGGAAGCTGCAGTCTTGGTACCGGCTAAAACGCTGGCAGAGGCCGCCAAGGCCGGTACTGACGGCGAAGAAGTGCACCTCTCGCTGGGAGCGGGGTCCGCGGTCGGCACGGAGGGTTTGCTCGGAATCCGCAGCAGAGGCAAAAGCGGTACGACTCGACTATTGGACGCAGAGTTCCCCAAGTTCCGCCAGCTCCTGCCCGCCGAACACACAGCTGTGGCAACGATCGGTGTGGCCGAACTGACTGAGGCGATCAAGCGAGTAGCGCTGGTGGCCGACAGGGGGGCCCAGGTCCGTATGGAGTTCGCAGACGACGTGTTGAGGTTGTCCGCGGGCGCTGACGACGTAGGCCGGGCCGAGGAAGACCTTCCAGTGGACTTCTCCGGGGATCCATTGACGATCGCCTTCAATCCCACGTATCTCACCGATGGGCTCGGCTCGCTGCATGCCGACCGGGTGACATTCGGCTTCACCACACCCAGTCGGCCAGCAGTGTTGCGTCCGGCGGGCGAAGAAGATCGAACAGCAGGCGGCAGCGGACCTTTCCCGGCGGCTCAGACGGACTACGTTTATTTGTTGATGCCGGTGCGCCTGCCGGGATAACCCGGCGCACCGATCGAAGAGGGGATGCTCCATGCAATTGGGTCTCATCGGCCTTGGCAAGATGGGCTTCAATATGCGTGCCCGTTTGCGTGAAGGGGGGCACGACGTCGTTGGATATGACCCGCGGCCTGAAGTCTCCGACGTTGGATCGCTGGACGAACTCGCCGCGGCGTTGGCCTCGCCCCGGGTCGTATGGGTAATGGTTCCATCCGGCACGGTCACCGAACAAACCATCTCGGCCTTGACAGCCGTGCTGAGCCCGGGCGATTTGGTGATAGACGGTGGCAATTCCCGCTACACAGAGGATGCTCCGCACGCAAAGGCGCTCCAGGAAAAGGGAATTGGTTTCGTTGACGCTGGGGTGTCGGGCGGTGTCTGGGGTCTCACCGAAGGCTATGGGCTGATGGTGGGAGGAAGTGATGTTGACATCGCACGGGCGATGCCGATTTTTGACTCGTTGCGGCCTCCGGGACCTGTCGAGGATGGATTCGTCCACGTAGGGCCTGTTGGAGCCGGACATTTTGCGAAAATGGTGCACAACGGTGTCGAGTACGCCCTGATGACTGCCTACGCCGAAGGTTACGAGATGTTGGCCGCGGAGAATTTGGTGAAGGATCCCCAAGCGGTCTATCAGGCCTGGACCAATGGCACCGTGGTGCGATCTTGGCTGCAGCAACTACTGGCCAAAGCCCTCAAGGAAGATCCCGCGCTAGATGAAATCAGCGGGTATACCGAGGATTCGGGGGAGGGACGGTGGACGGTAGAGGAAGCGATCCGACTGCGCGTCCCTGTACCGAGCATAGCGGCGGCATTGTTTGCCCGGTTCCTTTCCCGCCAGGATGACTCGCCGACAATGAAGGCGGTGGCCGCGCTGCGCAACCAATTCGGAGGTCACGCGGTCAAGCGCGTGAGCGGGTCAGGGTGACCGGGGTATATCGGTGTACGTACGCCACCTTGCCCTGACCGACTTCCGGTCGTGGGAGCGCCTCGAGCTCGAGCTCGCACCCGGCCGCACAGTGTTCGTCGGACCCAACGGGTTTGGTAAAACCAATCTCGTTGAAGCACTGTGGTACTCCTCGACACTTGGTTCGCATCGCGTTTCTTCCGACGTGCCGTTGATCCGCGCTGGCGCCGATCGCGCGGTGGTATCCACCGTCGTCGCCAACGACGGGCGTGAACTCGCTGTCGATCTCGACATCAGTTCGGGTCGCGCGAACAAAGCGCGGCTGAATCGGTCTCCGGTGAGATCCGCCCGCGAGATTCTCGGCGCCCTGCGAGCGGTGCTGTTCGCCCCGGAGGATCTCTCCCTGGTGCGTGGTGACCCGAACGAACGGCGGCGTTACCTCGACGAGCTCGCTACTACTCGACGGCCTCGAATCGCCGGCGTTCGTGCGGATTACGACAAGGTAGTGCGGCAGCGGACCGCGTTTCTCAAGAATGCCGCCGGTGCTCGTTACCGGGGCGACAGCGGTGCCCTGGAGACGCTGGAGGTATGGGACGGATATCTGGCTGCGCACGGCGCGCAGTTGATCGCCGCGCGGGTAGAGCTGGTGACCGAACTCGCTCCTGAAGTAGAGAAGGCCTACCAGTTGCTGGCTCCGGGATCGCGCCCTGCGGCGATCCGTTACCGCAGCAGCGTGGAGGTCGTCGAAAGTGAAGCCGCGGTAGGGGTCGGCAAGCCCGAGGTGTTCGAGGCCGCGTTATTGGATGCGCTGGAGCGTCGTCGTGACGCGGAGCTGGAACGCGGCGTCTGTCTAGTCGGACCGCACCGCGATGATTTGGAGTTGCGCCTCGGCGATCACGTGGCGAAAGGATTTGCCAGCCACGGAGAATCATGGTCGGTGGCCTTGGCGCTACGGTTGGCCGCCTACGAATTACTACGTGCAGAAGGCGGGGACCCGGTGCTATTGCTCGACGACGTCTTCGCCGAGCTAGACACCGCCCGTCGAGCCGCACTGGCACAAGTTGCCGCTTCGGCCGAACAGGTCCTGGTGACCGCCGCGGTACACGACGACATCCCGAAGCACTGGGATGCGCGCCGGATAGACATCACGATGAACGATGGTGACCAGGGTCGTATCTCGGCAGTGCAGTCATGACAGGCGCTGCCGGTGAAGACGGGACTCCCCCACCCGAACCCCCGGGCAACCTCGCCAGACTGAAGGGCATGGACTTAGTCCGGCGGACGCTTGAGGAAGCGCGGGGTGTCGCGCGCGGCAAGGGTAAGGACATTGGGCGCGGGCGCAACTCCACTGGGTCGCGACGAGTGGCCGGCAGCAGCAGGCGACGGTGGTCGGGCCCAAATCCTGACGGCCGAGATCCCCAGCTCCTCGGGGCTGCCACCAGTGACTTGGCCCGCAGCCGTGGATGGGCGGGCCGAGTCGCTGAGGGCACGGTGTTCGGGCGGTGGCGCGCGGTAGTCGGCGATCAGATCGCTGCGCACGCGACGCCGACGGGGCTTCATGACGGGGTGCTTACCGTTTCGGCGGAGTCAACCGCGTGGGCGACCCAGCTGCGCATGGTGCAGGCCGAACTTATCGCCAAGATCGCTGCCGCCGTCGGCGACGGGGTGGTGACCTCGATGAAGATCGTCGGTCCAGCGGGTCCGACGTGGCGAAAGGGGGCCTACCGGGTGCCGGGCCGCGGGCCGCGGGACACCTACGGATAGGTCCGCTCAGTACCACGGGCTGAGAGCGCCGACAGGGATTGATCCACAACTCTCAAGCGTCGGGACGCATCGATATTCGAGATATTCCGCAGGGGACGTGAATAGGTGCGTGGAAACGCCGCCTCTAGGCCAGTGCTGACGGTGCCTGACGGTAGACTCGGCAGGAGATCCGCGAGGGGCCGCCGCCCCTTGCATGCGAACCCCAAGGAGACGCGTCCAACGTGGCTGCCCAGAAGAAGAGTGCTTCAAAAAAGTATGGTGCGTCGGCCATCACCATTCTGGAGGGTTTGGAGGCTGTTCGGAAGCGTCCGGGCATGTACATCGGTTCCACGGGTGAGCGCGGCCTGCACCATTTGGTTTGGGAGGTCGTCGACAACGCAATCGACGAGGCCATGGCTGGCTACGCGAGCAGAGTCGACGTCGCTATCCTCGACGACGGCGGTGTCCAGGTCACCGACGATGGCCGCGGTATCCCCGTCGAGAAACACTCCAGTGGCCCCCCCACGATCGACGTTGTCATGACCCAACTGCATGCCGGGGGCAAGTTCGGTGGAGAGGAAAGTGGATACAACGTCAGTGGTGGTCTGCACGGCGTCGGTGTGTCGGTGGTGAATGCGCTGTCCACCCGACTTGAGGCCACCGTCCTGCGGGACGGCCACGAATGGTTCCAACACTATGATCGCTCCGTTCCCGGCACCCTCAAAAAGGGCGGTCCGACCAAGAAGACCGGTACGACGATCACGTTCTGGGCGGACCAGGAGATTTTCGAGACCACCGAGTACGACTTCGAGACGGTCGCGCGCCGGCTTCAGGAGATGGCCTTCCTTAACAAGGGGCTGACCATCGACCTCACCGACCAGCGGGTCACCGACGAACAAGTCGTCGACGATGTAGTGAGCGACACTGCTGAGGCGCCGAAGTCTGCCGACGAGAAAGCGGCCGAAGCGGCAGGCCCGCACAAGGTCAAGCATCGTACTTTCCACTATCCCGGCGGACTGGTCGACTACGTCAAGCACATCAACCGCACCAAAACCGCTATTCAGCAGAGCATCATCGCCTTCGATGGAAGGGGCCCCGGTCACGAGGTCGAGATAGCTATGCAGTGGAACGCCGGTTACTCCGAATCCGTGCACACGTTCGCGAACACCATCAATACTCACGAGGGCGGCACCCACGAAGAGGGTTTCCGCACCGCGCTCACCACGGTCGTGAACAAGTACGCCAAGGAGAAGAAGCTCCTCAAGGATAAAGATCCCAACCTCACCGGTGACGACATTCGTGAGGGACTAGCGGCAGTGATCTCGGTCAAGGTAGGTGACCCGCAGTTCGAGGGCCAGACGAAGACCAAACTCGGCAACACCGAGGTGAAGTCGTTCGTGCAGAAGATCTGTAACGAGCAGCTTTCGCACTGGTTCGAGGCCAACCCTGCTGAGGCCAAGACCGTTGTCAACAAAGCAGTTTCATCAGCACAGGCCCGTTTGGCTGCGCGCAAGGCACGTGAGCTGGTGCGGCGCAAGAGTGCGACTGACCTCGGAGGACTGCCGGGTAAGCTTGCGGACTGCCGGTCGACTGATCCGAGTAAATCGGAACTGTACGTGGTGGAGGGTGATTCGGCGGGCGGTTCGGCCAAGAATGGCCGGGACTCGATGTTTCAGGCAATTCTTCCGTTGCGCGGCAAGATCATCAATGTCGAGAAGGCGCGTATCGACCGTGTTCTCAAGAACACCGAAGTGCAAGCCATCATCACCGCTCTGGGCACCGGCATTCACGACGAGTTCGACCTCGCGAAGCTGCGGTATCACAAGATCGTGTTGATGGCCGATGCCGACGTCGATGGACAGCACATCTCGACGCTGCTGCTGACACTATTATTTCGATTCATGAAGCCACTCATCGAGAAGGGGCACGTCTTCCTTGCGCAACCCCCGCTGTACAAGCTGAAGTGGCAGCGCTCCGAACCGGAGTTCGCCTACTCCGACCGTGAGCGCGATGGTCTGCTAGAAACCGGCCGGGCGGCGGGAAAAAGGATCAACGCCGAGAATGGTATCCAGCGTTACAAAGGTCTGGGTGAGATGGATGCCAAGGAGTTGTGGGAGACCACCATGGACCCGTCGGTCCGGGTGCTGCGTCAGATCACGCTTGATGACGCGGCCGCCGCAGACGAGCTGTTCTCCGTTCTAATGGGTGAGGATGTCGGGGCCCGCCGAAGTTTCATAACCCGAAACGCCAAAGACGTCCGTTTCCTGGATGTTTGACGTGTCGAGCGTGAAGTTGTCCGCACGCTCGACACCGGCCGTGACGACAAATTCACGTTCGGATGGGGCGCCGACAGGGATTGAGGAGAAGGAAGTCCATGACTGACATCACGCTGCCCCCCAGCGACGAAGCCGGCGACCGCATCGAACCTGTCGACATCCAGCAGGAGATGCAACGCAGCTATATCGACTACGCCATGAGCGTGATTGTGGGCCGCGCGCTCCCAGAGGTGCGCGACGGACTCAAGCCCGTACACCGGCGTGTGCTCTACGCGATGTTTGACTCGGGTTTCCGGCCTGACCGTGGCCACGCGAAGTCGGCGCGCTCAGTTGCCGAAACGATGGGCAACTATCACCCGCACGGTGATTCGTCGATCTACGACACACTGGTCCGCATGGCGCAACCGTGGTCTTTGCGCTACCCGCTGGTCGACGGACAGGGGAACTTTGGTTCGCCGGGTAACGATCCCCCGGCCGCGATGAGGTATACCGAGGCACGCCTTACTCCGTTGGCGATGGAGATGTTGCGTGAAATCGATGAGGAGACAGTCGATTTCATCCCCAACTACGATGGTCGGGTCCAGGAACCCACGGTCCTGCCGAGCCGGTTCCCCAACCTGCTGGCCAATGGTTCCGGTGGTATCGCCGTCGGCATGGCCACCAACATCCCGCCGCACAACCTCGTCGAGCTTGCCGAGGCGGTCTATTGGTGCCTGGAAAATCATGGAGCGGACGAGGAAGCCACCCTGACGGCGGTCTGTGAGCGCGTCAAGGGGCCGGACTTTCCCACGCGCGGATTGATCGTTGGCTCGCAAGGTATTTCGGACGCCTACACTACCGGGCGCGGATCTATCCGGATGCGCGGCGTGGTGGAGATCGAAGAGGACTCGCGGGGCCGAACCTCGATCGTCATCACCGAGTTGCCGTATCAGGTCAACCACGACAACTTCATCACTTCAATCGCCGAGCAGGTCCGCGACGGCAAGATGGTCGGCATCTCGAATATCGAGGACCAGAGCAGCGATCGGGTAGGGCTGCGAATTGTGGTCGAGATCAAGCGGGACGCCGTGGCAAAGGTTGTGTTGAACAACCTTTACAAGCACACCCAGCTGCAGACCAGCTTTGGGGCCAACATGCTGTCGATCGTCGACGGGGTGCCGCGCACGCTGCGACTTGACCAAATGATCCGCTACTACGTCGGTCACCAACTCGACGTGATTGTCCGCCGCACCACCTATCGGCTGCGCAAAGCCAACGAACGGGCCCACATCCTGCGAGGCTTGGTCAAGGCGCTCGATGCGCTCGATGAGGTCATCGCGTTGATCCGGGCGTCGGAGACCGTCGAGGTTGCGCGGTCCGGCCTGATCGAGCTGCTGGAGATCGACGAGATCCAGGCGCAGGCGATCCTCGATATGCAGTTACGGCGCCTCGCGGCCCTTGAGCGGCAGCGGATTGTCGACGATCTGGCCAAGATCGAGGCCGAGATCGCCGACCTCGAGGACATCCTGGCCAAGCCAGAGCGCCAGCGGGACATCGTGCGCGACGAGCTCAAAGAGCTCGTCGACAAGTATGGCGATGATCGGTGTACCCGGATCATCCCGGCCGACGGAGATGTCGCAGACGAAGACCTGATCGCGCGCGAAGAGGTCGTCGTCACGATTACCGAGACCGGCTACGCCAAACGAACCAAGTCTGATCTGTACCGCAGCCAGAAGCGCGGCGGCAAGGGTGTGCAGGGCGCCGGACTCAAACAGGACGACATCGTCAACCACTTCTTCGTGGGTTCGACCCACGACTGGATCCTGTTCTTCACGACCCAGGGGCGCGTGTACCGGGCGAAGGCCTACGAGCTGCCCGAGGCATCCCGAACGGCGCGCGGTCAACACGTGGCCAACCTGCTCGCGTTCCAGCCCGAGGAGCGCATCGCTCAGGTCATCCAGATCAAGACCTACGAGGACGCGCCGTACTTGGTGCTCGCCACCCGCAACGGCTTGGTGAAGAAATCTAGGCTGGTCGACTTCGACTCCAACCGATCCGGCGGCATCGTGGCGGTCAATTTGCGCGACGGCGACGAGCTGGTGGGCGCCGTGTTGTGCTCGGCCGACGAGGACCTGCTCCTAGTGTCGTGCAAGGGCCAGTCGATCCGCTTCTCGGCAACCGATGAGGCACTGCGGCCGATGGGCCGCGCCACCTCGGGTGTGCAGGGCATGCGTTTCAACGAAGAAGATGTGTTGCTGTCACTGAACGTAGTGCGTGAGGGGACATATTTGCTGGTCGCGACCTCGGGCGGGTACGCGAAGCGGACCGCGATCGAGGAGTATTCGGCTCAGGGCCGAGGCGGCAAAGGCATCCTCACGATCCAGTACGACAAGAGGCGTGGCACTCTGGTCGGGGCGCTGATCGTCGACGATGAGACTGAGCTGTACGCCATCACCTCCGGAGGTGGTGTCATCCGTACCGCAGCACGTCAGGTGCGTAGGGCCGGACGACAAACTAAGGGGGTTCGCTTGATGAACCTCGGAGGGGGCGACACACTTGTTGCCGTTGCACGCAACGCCGAAGAGGATGCCGCCGATGACGCAGCAGACAGGTCGGACAACTCGTAATGTGACACCGACCACCGTCGGCAGTAGGCACTGAGCAAAGGAGCCCCAGGTGAGCTCATCGAATGAGCCCGGATACCCGCGGTCGGGTGAGGAGTCCGGCGCTACCGACGGTTCCGTCGACTCCGCAGGTTCTGGCCGTGAGGGGGGCGGACTCGGGAACTCGGCGGCGCGTGGCGGGTCAGCACCGTCGGCTCCGAAGCCGGCACACGGTGCTCAAACCGGCGACGGCGTACCGCCGTGGCAACGCGGTCCGGCGGCGCGAGCCGAGGCGCGTCAGCGGCCAGCCGAGCC
>DAOUYK010000104.1 GCA_030666145.1 Mycolicibacterium sp.
AGCGCCCCGTACCGATCCAGCAGGTGCCGAACCCGATATGGATGCAGGTTGTAGTACGCCCCGACACTTTGAGTTTGGTTGACCAGCGCGAAGTATCCGTCGGCCCCCATCAGCGGAACCTTCTCGGTGATCGACGGCGCCACCCGAGTCGGCACGAACTCCGCCGCGGCATCGATCGCGTCCTGCCCCATCACCCGGTAGGTGGTGTACTTGCCGCCGGCGATCGCCACCAACCCCGGCGCGGGCACCGCCACCGCATGCTCGCGTGACAACTTCGAGGTCTCCTCGCTCTCCCCCGCGAGCAACGGGCGCAGGCCCGCGTATACCCCGTCGATGTCGTCGTGGGTCAACGGCGTTGCCAACACTGTGTTCACCGTAGCGAGGAGATAGTCGATGTCGGCTTTGGTGGCGGCCGGGTGCGCCAGGTCGAGAGTCCAGTCGGTGTCGGTGGTGCCGATAATCCAGTGCGTGCCCCACGGGATAACGAACAGCACCGAGTTCTCGGTGCGCAGGATGATCGCGACCTCACTAACGACGCGGTCGCGCGGCACCACGATGTGTACTCCCTTAGACGCCCGCACCCGAAATCGGCCGCGCTCCTTGGACAGTGCCTGAATCTCGTCGGTCCACACGCCGGTGGCGTTGACCACGACGTGGCCGTGCACCTCGGTGACCGAGCCGTCTTCGGAATCGCGTACCTGCACCCCGGTGACCCGGTCGCCCTCTCTCAGCAACGCCACCACCTGCGTCGAGGTCCGGACCACCGCGCCGTATTGGGCCGCGGTGCGTGCCACCGTCATGGTGTGTCGGGCATCGTCGACAACAGTATCGTAGTAGCGAATTCCACCGATCAAGGAGCTTCGCTTCAGCCCGGGAGACAGCCGCAGAGCGCCGGCTCGGGTCAGATGCTTCTGCGCCGGAACAGATTTCGCGCCGCCCAGCTGGTCGTAGAGCATGATGCCCGCCGCCATGTACGGTCTTTCCCACCAGCGCTTGGTAAGCGGAAACAGGAATGGCAGCGGCTTGACCAGATGCGGCGCCAGCATCGTCAACGACAGCTCACGCTCATGCAGCGCCTCGCGCACCAGGCCGAACTCCAACTGCTCCAGGTAGCGCAGCCCACCGTGGAACATCTTGCTGCTGCGGCTGGAGGTTCCCGACGCGAAGTCGCGGGCCTCCACCAGCGCCACCTTGAGGCCGCGTGTTGCCGCGTCGAGCGCAGCGCCAGCGCCGACGACACCGCCGCCCACCACAATCACGTCGAACTGCTCGTCGCCGAGCCGCTCCCAGGCGCGGGCCCGCTGCTCGGGGCCCAGAAAGCTCTGCCCTCTGCCCGGACCGGGTATCGGGTCACCCACGTTGACCGACTCCTCGTTACTCGTCAGTACGGTTGTCCGACCTAGGCTACTTGTCTTCTGTGGCTACTTGTCTTCAGTCCAGATCATCATGCGCCATCAGCCGGCGCGCTGCCTCCACGATGGAACCCGACAGCGAGGGATACACCGATAGCGTCTGCGCCAGGTCCGCCACCGAGATCCTGTTCTGCACCGCCAGCGTGATCGGCAGGATCAGCTCGGCCGCGATGGGCGCCACCACGACGCCGCCGATCACCACGCCAGTGGCCGGCCGGCAAAAGATCTTGACAAAGCCGTACCGCAGCAGCGACATCTTGGCCCTGGCATTGGTGCTCAGCGGCAACATCAGGGTGCGCGCAGGCACGGTGCCGTCATCGATCGAGGCCTGCGGGATACCCACCGCGGCGATCTCGGGGCGAGTGAACGTCGCCGACGCGACCGTACGCAGCCGGATCGGGGATACCCCGTCCCCCAGCGCGTGGTACATCGCGATGCGGCCCTGCATGGCGGCCACCGAGGCCAGCGGCAGCAGACCGGTGCAGTCGCCCGCGGCGTAGATGCCAGCGGCCGGGGTGCGCGATACCCGGTCGACGGGGATGTAGCCGCCGGGTTTGAGTTCGACACCGACCCGCTCCAGACCCAGGTCAGCGGTGTTGGGCACCGATCCGACCGTCATCAGCGCGTGGCTACCGGTGACTACGCGGCCGTCAGCCATGCTCACCTTGACCCCCGTGGCAGTTCGGGTCACCGACTCGGCGCGAGCATTCTTCACCAGCGTGACGCCACGCTCGGCGAACACCCTCTCAAGTACCGCGGCAGCATCGGAGTCCTCGTGCGGCAGGATCTGGTCGCGGCTGGCGACTACCGTCACCGCGACGCCGAGCTCGGTGTAGGCGTTGCAGAACTCCGCACCCGTCACCCCCGAACCCACCACGATCAGGTGTTGAGGAAGCTCAGAGAGGTCGTAGAGCTGGCGCCAGGTCAGGATGCGCTCACCGTCGGGGGTCGCGTTCGGAAGTACGCGGGGACGGGCCCCGGTGGCGATCAACACCACGTCGGCCTTCAGAATGCCGGCCCTTCCGTCGGATGTAGTCACCTTCACTCTGTGATGGGCCATACCTGAGGTGTCGTCGACGAGTTCGCCGCGCCCGACGAGAACCGTCACACCCTGGTCGATCAGCTGGCTACCGATGTCGGCGGACTGCGACGCGGCCAGCGTCTTGACCCGGTTGTTGATCTGTGCGATCGAGATCTTGGCGTCCTCGATGACGATCTCGAAGCCCAGGCCCGCGGCGCGGCGCAGCTCGGTGCGCACACCGGTGGAGGCGATCAACGTCTTGGACGGCACGCAATCGTAGAGCACGCAGGCTCCGCCCGCTCCGTCTGAGTCGATCACCGTCACCTGGGTGACGTCTGGTCCATGAGCGGCGGCTACCAGGGCCGCCTCGTACCCCGCCGGCCCTCCGCCGAGGATCACGATGCGCGTTACCACCGTTTCAGCCCCACAGTGTCAACTTAGGACACCTGGGTCGCGAAGGCGTTCAGATCCTGCGACCTTGCGGGATGTCGGCCGGCTGGGCGCGATGCGACTAAGCTTCTCGCGTGCCGATCTACGCCGCCTACGGATCGAACATGCATCCCGAACAGATGCTGCAGCGGGCGCCGCACTCCCCAATGGCCGGGACGGGCTGGCTGCACGGCTGGCGGTTGACGTTCGGCGGCGCAGATATCGGCTGGGAGGGCGCGTTGGCCACTATCGTCGAGCATCCCACGTCGAAGGTGTTCGTCGTGCTCTACGACATGACCAAAGACGACGAGGAGAACCTCGACCGCTGGGAGGGTTCTGAGCTCGGCGTTCACAAAAAGATCCGCTGCCGGGTCGAGCGCACTTCCTCAGATACCAGCACCGACCCGCTGCTTGCCTGGTTGTACGTGGTGGACGCCTGGGAAGGCGGGATCCCCTCGGCGCGCTATTTGGGAGTGATGTCCGAGGCAGCCGAAATCGCCGGCGCTCCCGATGAATACGTACACGATCTGCGCACCCGGCCAGCCAGCAATATCGGCCCCGGCACCTGAAGCCTTTTTCCTGGCGAGCGCGCAACTCAACGGCTCAGGAGTGCTCGACGGAGTGTTCAACAATGTTGACCAGCAACCTAACTCCGACGCCGAGCGCACGCTCGTCGAGATCGAAAGTCGGCTGGTGCAAATCAAGCTGAGCACCCTGGCCGCTCCACACCCCCAGCCGCGCCATGGCGCCCGGCACCTCTTCGAGGTACCAGGAAAAGTCTTCCCCTCCACCGGACTGGTGGGTGTCGGCCAGGGTATCGGGGCCGATCGCCTCAATCGCGTGGGTGAGTATCCGGGTAGACACCTCTTCGTTGACCACCGGCGGCACCCCGCGCCGGTATAGCACCGTGTGCTCGATACCCAGCGGAGCCAGCAGTGCCGTAATTGTTTCCCGCACAATGCCTTCCAGAGTGACCCAGGTACCGCGACTGGCCGTGCGGATAGTGCCGGCCAGAGTCCCGGTCTGCGGGATCGCGTTGGCGATCACACCCGCATTGACCGCGCCCCAAACCATCACGGTGTTGTTGCGCGGGTCGATGCGGCGCGAGAGCACACCGGGCAACCCGGTGATCAGGGTGCCCAGCCCATACACCAGATCACTAGTGAGGTGCGGGCGTGACGTGTGCCCGCCGGGCGAGTACATCGTCACCTCGACCTGGTCGGCCGCCGAGGTGATCGGCCCCAGCCGGGTCGCGACCTTTCCGACCTCCAGGCGCGGGTCACAGTGCAGCGCGTAGATACGCGAAACCCCGGTCAGCGCACCCCCTGCGATCGCATCTGTCGCGCCCCGCATCAGCTCCTCGGCGGCCTGGAAGATCAACCGGACGCCGACCGGCAGCTCAGCCGCCGACGCCAGCGCCAACCCCGCGCCCAGCAGCGCCGCGGTGTGCGCGTCGTGGCCACAGGCGTGGGCGACGTTGGGCACCACCGACGAGTACGGCGCGCCCGTCCGGTCGGCCATCGGCAATGCATCCATGTCGGCCCGCAGAGCCACCCGCGGTCCGTGCTCGGGGCCGAAATCACACGTCAGACCGGTGCCGCCAGGCAGCACCTTAGGGTTCAGACCCGCGTCGGCCAGTCGCGCGGCGACGAATTGGGTGGTGGCGAACTCCTGGCACCCAAGCTCCGGATGGACGTGCAGGTGGCGGCGCCAGCCCACCAGATCTTCGTAGTGGGCGCTCAGCCAAGCGTTGGCCGCCTCCGGCAGGCCAGTCATGATGCCCGTCGCTGCCGCAGCTCGAGCACCCGGTAGCGTTCGACGGCGTTTTCGGCCAGCGCAACCACGGTGCGAGCGAGCATGATCGAGCCCTCGACCACCGCACTGTCTGCGCTTTCGCTGACCGCCGCTGCAGTGAAAGCAGGTTGATGCAGCGATGCACCCCCGGACTCGACCCCGACAATCGGATGGATGCCGGGCATCACGTGGGTGACGTTACCCATGTCGGTGCTGCCCAGCGGCAACGAGGCTTCGACGTCCTCAGATACCGGCGCACGACCGCAGCGCACCATCTCGGCCCGCAGCATCGAAGACAGCCAGGCATCCGGGCGTAACTCAGCATAGGCCGGCGCATTCTCGGTGACCACGTGCTCGCAGCCGGTGCCGACCGCGCCAGCGGCGAAGCATCCAGCCATTCGGGATTCCAAATCGTGCAACGACTCTGAGTTCGCAGCACGCAGCGTGTAGCGCAACTCAGCATGGGCAGGGATTATGTTGGTGGCCTGACCGCCGTCAGTCACGATGCCGTGCACCATTTGTCCGGGCGCCAACTGCTGGCGCAGCAGCCCGATGGCCACCTGCGCGACTGTGACGGCGTCGGCGGCGTTCAGCCCGAGATACGGGGCGACGGCGGCATGGGATTCCCGCCCCGTGTAGCTAATCTTGGCCTCCGCCAACGCCAGCGAGCGTGCGGCGGCGATGTCGAGTGGCCCGGGATGCAGCATCACCGTCGCGGCGATGTCATCGAACACGCCGGCCTTCAGCATCAGCACCTTGCCGCCGCCGGCCTCCTCAGCGGGGGTGCCCAGCAGCACCACCGTGAGGCCGAGTTCGTCGGCCACCTCGGCGAGCGCCAACGCGGTACCGACCGCGGCCGCGGCGATGATGTTGTGACCGCACGCGTGTCCGATCCCGGGCAGCGCGTCGTACTCGGCGCAGATACCGACTACCAACGGGCCACTGCCGTACTCGGCGCGAAACGCGGTGTCCAGGCCCGCCGGTGCCGGACTGATCTCAAAACCGCGTTCGGCGGCCAGCATCTGGGTCTTGGCACAGCTGCGGTGCTCGGCAAACGCGAGTTCGGGCTCGGCGTGCAGGGAATGCGACAGCCCGAGGAGATCGGAGCGGCGTCGGTTCACCGCGTCCTGGACGCATGACGACGCGGCGGTGGGCATGTTGGCAGTATCTCACTGACTGTCCGCAGTGCCCACGGGTACCGAACTAAGCTGCCAGTCGTGGAAGATCCGGCGGAGGCCGCCCGGCTGGCAGCGATCGCGTTGGCCCAGCGGACCGGCGTCGAGGCGCACGATGTGGCCGTGGTGCTCGGATCCGGATGGGCGCCGGCGGCGACTCAACTCGGAGAGACCGTCGCGATCGTGCCCATGGACGAAGTGCCGGGCTTCGCAGCGCCGACCGCCCAGGGACACGGTGGCCAGGTGCTGTCACTACGGATCGGCGCACATCGCGTGCTGGTTGTGCTGGGCAGAATCCACGCCTATGAGGGACATGACCTGTGCCACGTCGTACATCCGATACGGACGGCATGCGCAGCCGGCGTCAATACCGTGGTGCTGACCAACGCCGCAGGCGGCCTGCGCGAGGACTACTCGGTCGGACAGCTCGTGCTGATCAAGGACCACCTCAACCTTACGGCGCGCTCGCCGCTGGTGGGCGCACAGTTCGTGAACCTGGTCGATGCGTATTCGCCGCGGCTGCGGGGCATCGCGCGCGAGATAGACCCGAACCTGGACGAGGGCGTCTACGCGGGCCTGCCGGGTCCGCACTACGAGACCCCGGCCGAAATCCAGATGCTTCGCACCCTGGGAGCCGATCTTGTTGGGATGTCGACTGTGCACGAAACGATCTCCGCCCGCGCGGCAGGTGCGGAGGTGCTGGGTATCTCGCTGGTGACAAACCTGGCTGCCGGGATGACCGGTGAGCCGCTCAGCCACGACGAGGTGCTCCAGGCGAGCCGTGAGTCAGCCGCCCTGATGGACTCGCTGCTCTCGGCGGTGATTGAACGACTGTGACGGAGCTACCGGCCGCTGTGCAGGAGTGGCTCTCACATGACCCTGATCCAGACTCGGCGGCCGAACTCTCCGCCTGCAGCGAGGACGAGCTCGCCGACCGATTCGCCCGGCCGCTGAGCTTTGGCACCGCCGGTCTGCGAGGTCCGCTGCGCGCCGGGCCGAACGGAATGAACCTGGCCGTGGTGCTGCGTACAACCTGGGCACTCGCTCAGGTGCTCCTTGAGCGCTCCTACGGTGGGTCACCTGTCATTGTCGGCTACGACGCACGCCACCGATCGGCGGAGTTTGGCAGGGCGGTAGCCGAGGTGTTTGCTGCTCAAGGCTTTCCCCCAACGCTGATGCCCGTGCCGGTCCCCACCCCCGCCGTCGCGTTCGCTGTCCGAAGCTCGGGCGCCGCTGCGGGCGTACAGATCACCGCATCGCACAACCCGGCGACCGACAACGGCTACAAGGTGTACCTCACCGGCGGGCTGCAGATAGTCACTCCCACCGACCACGAGATCGAGGCCGCCATCGCAACGGCGCCACCTGCCGACGAGATCCCCCGGACGGTTGTCACCTTCTCCGGCGCCGATCAGCTGCGCGGCTACGTCGAACACGCCGCCGCTGTCCGCCGCACCTCCGGTTCCGCGCGCGTGGCGCTGACGCCCATGCATGGGGTGGGTGGCGAGTTCGCCCTCGATGCGTTGGCGTTGGCCGGTTTCGACGACCTGCACGTCGTCGACCGCCAATTCATGCCCGATCCAGACTTTCCCACCGCCGCCTTCCCAAACCCCGAAGAGCCCGGCGCCGTCGACGAACTACTGCGGCTTGCCGCCGACATCGACGCCGACATCGCCGTCGCGCTGGATCCCGACGCCGACCGGTGCGCGATCGGCGTCCGGTCTCCATCCGGGTGGCGAATGCTCACCGGCGACGAAACTGGTTGGCTACTAGGAGATTACATTCTCTCCGACTGCGACAATCCAACCGCGGTGGTCGCCAGCACAGTGGTGTCGTCGCGGATGCTGGCAAGCATCGCCGCCGACCACGGGGCGCGCCACGTTGAAACGCTCACCGGCTTCAAATGGCTGGCCCGCGCGGATATGAACATCCCAGGCCTCCCCGACGCAACGCTGGTATATGCCTACGAGGAGGCGATCGGGCACTGCGTGGAGCCGGCCGCGGTCCGCGACAAAGACGGCATCAGTGCCGCCGTGCTCCTGTGCGACCTTGTCGTCGCGCTGCGCCAGCGCGGACGCACGATGCTCGACGCGCTCGACGACCTGGCCGGTCGCCACGGCGTACACAGCACCACCGCCGTGACCCGACGGGTCGAGACATCCGAAGCGGCCGCGGCGCTGATGGCCCGGCTACGCGCCGCCCCGCCGCACCACGTGGCCGGCTTCGCCGTCTCAGCGACCGACCTGTCCGCCCGCACCGACGCACTCGTGTTCTCCGGAGCTGACGACTCCGCATCGGTGCGGATCGTGACCCGGCCGTCGGGCACCGAGTCGAAACTGAAGTCCTACATCGAGATTCGTTGCGACGGCGATTTGCCGCTCGCGCGCGAGCGGGCTGCGCGGCTGCAGGATGCGGTGGCCGCCGCGGTGCGGCAGTGGTGAGCTAACGCGGGCCAAACTGACGATCCCCGGCGTCGCCAAGGCCTGGAACGATGTAGGCGATGTCGTTGAGTCCGGAATCGATTGCCGCGGTGAACAGTCGCAGCCTCGGCGCCACTTTTTCCAGCGCGGCAAGACCTTCTGGAGCGACGACCACGCAGACGACCGCGATATCGACCGCGTCACGGGCATAGAGCAGCTCAATGGTGTGCACCATCGAGCCGCCGGTGGCCAGCATCGGGTCGAGCACGAGCACCGGCTGGGCGCTCAGGTCATCGGGAAGCGAAGCCAGATACGGCGCGGGCTGGTGGGTGTCCTCGTTGCGGGCGACCCCCACGAAACCGACCCTGGCCTCTGGGATGAGCGCATGCGCCTGATCGACCATGCCCAGGCCGGCGCGCAGTACCGGAACCAAAAGGGGTGATTTGGCCAGCTTCGCCCCCGTCGTGTCGGCCAGCGGAGTGCGCACCTCGACGGTGTCGACCGCCAGATCCCGGGTCGCCTCATAGACGAGCATCGAGGTGAGATCCCGCAGCGCGGCCCGGAACGCCGCATCGTCGGTGCCCTCGTCACGCAAAATGGTCAGCCGCGCCGCAGCCAGCGGGTGGTCTACGACGTGCACTTCCATGACTTCCAACTTAACGGGAACCGGACGTGCTTTCCCAACGTCCTAATCTTTATGCTCCCGCGCTTGTCGGCAGACACCGACCTCATCCGCGCCTACGGCTCGGCCTCCTCAGGCCAGGCCGCGGAACTGCAGGCGGTGGTTGCGCGGCTGACTGCGCTGGGCACCCGTCCCGCCTCGATGCCTGACTCGGTGCCTGTTTCGATGCCCACCTCGATGTTCGGTCCGGTCGGCGCCCGCTTTCAGGCCGCGTTGACCCAGGCCGCTGAACGCAAGGCTCACCGTGTCGCCGAGCTGAGTGCGTCCCTGGCAGCGGCACGCTCGGCGGCGTGGCGCGCGGCACAAGCCTATTCTGAGACCGACGCAGGGGCCGGGAACGAGATCGCCGGCAATTGGTGATGCCCACCGCTCTGGTCTCTGCGTTGACAGCGCCGATCCGCCGGGTGCAGGCACTGGTCGGCCCAGGATCCTCGGGCGACCCGGCAGCCGACGTCGCCTCGGAGCTGGGCGGGATCCACAACACGTTGGCCGATGTCGCGCACTCAGCCGGGCAGGCCTGGCACCGCACCGCCCCCGGATGGTTGGGCGCTGGAGCCGACGCTGCCGCCGAGTTCGCGGCGACGACGGCCGCGGCGATCGACGACGCCGCAGAGCGCGCCGCGCACCTTGGATCGACGACCGAGAGTGCTGCAGAGGCAGTGGCGCGAGCCCACCGACGTCTACAGGCCATCGTCGACGAGTTGGAGGTCAAGGCGAGCGCACTGGAGCAGAATTTGGATTCACCAGGAGTCGCCGAGAAGCTGCTAGCCGAGGCGCGCCGGTCTCTGGCAGAGGCGATCTCGGTGATCGAGGAGTTGCTCGCTGAGCTCGACGGGCACGCCGCCGCACTGGATAGCGTGGCGCCGGCCAGCTCGCCCGCCGCCACGGCGCCGGCGGGATTCAGCGACAGCGGGTCCAGCTCCGGTGTCGGCTCGGGCCTCGGCAGCGACACGCCACTGGTCGCACCTGCGGCGTGAGGCGGCCGCGACGGCGGATTCGCGGAGCCTGGCCACGCCACCGGCGAAGGCGGGCACCAGTCAGCCGATGAGTCGATGTTCGGCGACGGCGTAGCAGTGCGGCTGCCCGACGGCACCGTGGTGATGGCGCCGAACCCGGTGGCCGCCATGGCGGTGCGGCATGCGCTGACCCAACTCGGGGTGCCTCACCACTGGGGTGGCACCACACCGGACGTCGGGCTGGACCGTAGTGGCTTGACCCAGTGGGCCTATCGCGAAGCGGGCATGAACATTACGCGATTGGCTCAGGAA
>DAOUYK010000273.1 GCA_030666145.1 Mycolicibacterium sp.
GTGCTGATCGGGCTCGGCATCGCGGCCAAGCTGTACCCGGTGCTGATACTGCTGCCGCTGTTCCTCCTCGGACTGCGCACCGGCCGGCTGCGCGATGCCGTTCGCACCACACTGGTGACCGTCGCAACCTGGGCGCTGATCAATCTTCCGGTGGCGCTGAGTTACCCGCGTGGCTGGTCGGAGTTCTTCCGCCTCAACAGCCGCCGCGGCGACGATATGGACTCGCTCTACAACGTCGTCAAGTCGTTCACCGGATAGAAGGGTTTCGACTCCGATCTCGGATTCTGGCAGCCGCCGATCCTGCTCAACACCGTCGTCGCCGTCGCCTTCCTGTTGTGCTGTGCCGCAATCGGTTACATCGCGCTTACCGCCCCGCGCCGTCCCCGGCTGACGCAACTGGTCTTCCTGGTGGTCGCCGCCTTCCTGTTGGTCAACAAGGTGTGGAGCCCGCAGTTCTCGCTGTGGCTGGTGCCACTAGCGGTGCTCGCGCTGCCGCATCGGCGCATCCTGCTGGTGTGGATGACCATTGACGCGCTGGTCTGGGTGCCGAGGATGCTCTACCTCTACGGCGAGCAGAACATGGGTCTGCCTGAGCAGTGGTTCACGGCGACCGTGTTGCTGCGCGACTTGGCGGTGATTACGTTGTGCGCGTTAGTTATCCGCCAGATCTACGGCCCTGAGCTGGACTTGGTACGGCGCGACAACGCCGACGACCCTGCCGGCGGGGTGTTCGCTCACGCGCCTGATGCACCCCCGTCCTGGCTGCCGGATTGGTTGCAGCCTCGCCCTACCCGTAGGGCGAGGTCGACGCGGTTGGCCATGGCCGTCGAACAGCCTCCCGAGGGTGCTCTTCAAGAGCTGGATTTCCCAGATCAGCGCCGGTTCCGGTAGCCTGGCTCGGTTGCCGACGCAGGCGACCCTCCTGCCACGGATATTCCGTGGCCGCACACGACCATAGGAGGTGATGGGTTACTTATGCGTCCATACGAAATCATGGTCATTCTCGACCCGACGCTCGACGAGCGCACCGTTGCTCCGTCACTCGAGACGTTCCTCAACGTGATCCGCAAGGATGGCGGCAGTGTTGACAAGGTTGACATCTGGGGACGCCGCCGGCTGGCCTACGAGATCGCCAAACACGCCGAGGGCATTTACGCCATCGTCGACCTCAAGGCGGAGCCCGCGACGGTGTCCGAGCTTGACCGTCAGCTCAATCTGAACGAGTCGGTACTGCGCACCAAGGTCATGCGCACCGACAAGCACTAGTGCAGCGGCGACGAAGGCGGCCTGCCGCCGATGCTAGGCAGGTTCGTCTGATTAAGTCGCTTGACGGCGCGCACACCTCAGACCACTTCCGTAGGCTCACCCGCGACGGCTTTCCAACGCGTACAGAGCCGATAACACATCCAGGAGGACCCCGTGGCTGGTGACACCATCATCACGGTCATTGGAAATTTGACCGCTGACCCAGAACTTCGATTCACACCGTCGGGTGCGGCCGTCGCGAACTTCACGATCGCGTCGACGCCCCGAATGTTCGACCGTCAGACCAATGAGTGGAAAGACGGCGAGGCGCTGTTTCTCCGCTGCAGTATTTGGCGAGAGGCTGCCGAGAACGTGGCCGAGAGCCTCGTTCGTGGATCGAGGGTGGTCGCCAGCGGCCGCCTCAAGCAGCGTTCGTTCGAGACCCGTGAGGGTGAGAAGCGCACCGTCGTGGAACTCGAGGTCGACGAGATCGGCCCGTCGTTGAAGTACGCGACGGCCAAGGTCAACAAGGCCAGCCGAAGCGGCGGCGGTGGCGGCGGGTTCGGCGGTGGCGGGGGCGCCAGCTCTCGACCTACCGAGCAGCCCAAGGAGGACCCGTGGGGCAGCGCGCCCGCTTCGGGGTCCTTCGGCGGCGCCAACGATGAACCACCCTTCTGATCAGTCCCAACACAATCAGTGATCTGTAGAAAGAGATAGACACATGGCGAAGGCCACCAAGCGTCGTCCGGCCCCAGAGAAGCCGGTCAAGACCCGTAAGTGCGTGTTCTGCTCTAAGAAGGGCAAGGGCACGCTCATCGACTACAAGGACACCCAGCTGCTGCGCACCTACATCAGCGAGCGCGGAAAAATCCGTGCCCGCCGGGTGACCGGCAACTGCGTCCAGCACCAGCGCGACATCGCGATCGCGGTGAAGAACGCCCGCGAGGTCGCGTTACTGCCGTTCACCTCGGCGACGCGGTAAGCAGCGAGAAGCCAGACAGGACGAAGACATGAAACTGATTCTGACCACCGAGGTCGAAAACCTCGGCTCGGCCGGGGATGCGGTCGAAGTTAAGGACGGCTACGGGCGCAACTACCTGCTGCCTCGGGGGTTCGCGATTGTGGCCACCCGCGGCGCGCAACGCCAGGCTGACGCGATTCGTCGGTCCCAGGAGCTCAAAAGCGTCAAGAGCCTTGACCACGCCAACGAGCTGAAGGCGGCCATCGAGGAACTAGGCGCGATTGAGCTGGCGGTGAAGGCAGCCCCAGACTCGGGCAAGCTGTTCGGTTCGGTGACCGCAGCCAACGTCGTCGCGGCAATCAAGAAGGCCGGCGGACCCAACCTCGACAAGCGGACCGTGAGCCTGCCCAAGGCTCACATAAAAGCGGTCGGCACGCACCCCATCGCAGTCCGGCTGCATCAGAATGTCGACGCTTCGGTGTCGCTGAATGTAGTGGCTAGCTAGCGGGGCGTCAGCGACGCCGGCTCTGCAGGGGCTGGGTGAGGACCAGTAATGGTCTTCACCCGGCTGGCTGTCTGGACTGGCGATTTTTTGGCCCGCACGAGTTGCAGCGAACCCAATCTGCTATTAGCCTGCCCGCCCCCCCGGTGAAGCGCAACACGCCCAAACAGGAAACCAGCGCGACACGCCGCCGAACTTTCCATCCACAGCCATTCCGATTGTCTATGGCGCATCCATCTGGGCAAATACGGAATCTGACAGCCTCGGTGCACAAGTTTTCCCCAGCGGCCCAACATGGCCCACCTGAACTATCCACACTCGATCCACAAGTCCATCAACAGGGCCAACTTGCGTACCTCCCAGCAACGTCTAGCGTGAGCCGTCGCGGGAAGTGTTCGGTCCCGAGCGGGGCGTGTCGGTGGTTGGGTTTAGAGTCTCAGTATGCCGCAAGTCGAATGTACGTTCGATAGCGAATTTGAGGGGTGGGCTCTGCGTGGCAGTCGTAGATGACTTGGGGCGTGCCGGAGGTTCGTCGCAACAAAGCGCCCCCCCAAGTGAGGATTTCGGTCGTCAGCCCCCGCAGGATCCCGCCGCCGAACAAGCAGTACTGGGCGGGATGCTGCTGAGCAAGGATGCGATTGCCGACGTACTCGAGAAGCTGCGTCCGGGCGACTTCTACCGCCCCGCGAACCAGAACGTCTATGACGCCATCCTGGACCTCTACGGTCGCGGCGAGCCCGCCGATGCCGTCACCGTCGCCGCCGAGTTGGACCGTCGCGGGCTGCTGCGCAGGGTCAACGGGGCACCGTACCTGCATACGCTCATCTCGACGGTACCGACTGCGGCGAACGCGGGTTACTACGCCACTATCGTCTCGGAGAAAGCGTTGCTTCGTCGGCTGGTAGAGGCGGGCACCCGGGTTGTGCAGTATGGCTACGCGGGGGCTGAAGGGGCCGATGTCAACGAAGTCGTCGACCGTGCGCAGGCCGAGATCTACGACGTCACCGATCGACAGACGTCCGAGGATTTCGTGGCGTTGGAGTCCCTGCTGCAGCCGACGATGGACGAGATCGACGCGATCGCCTCGCAGGGTGGCATCTCACGAGGTGTGCCCACCGGGTTCGTTGAGCTTGACGAGCTGACCAACGGCCTGCACCCAGGGCAGATGGTCGTCATCGCGGCCAGGCCTGGTATGGGCAAAGCGCTGGCCTTGGACACGCCGCTGCCGACCCCGGCCGGTTGGACCACGATGGCTGAGGTGGCGGTCGGAGATCTTCTGATCGCTGCCGATGGGCGACCCACCCGCGTGTTGGCCGCCACCGAGGTGATGCTGGGGCGGCCTTGCTATGAGATC
>DAOUYK010000224.1 GCA_030666145.1 Mycolicibacterium sp.
CGAACTCCCCAGTGATGCAAGCACGTTAGAGACGAAGCTTGCGCGTCAGGCCGAGTTGCGGACGTTGACTCGCAAATACGCCGCGGACATCGACGGCGTGCTGGCGTGGGCGTGCGAGTCACGCGATCGGCTCGCTCAACTTGATGTTTCCGAAGAGGCCCTGGTCGAATTGGAGCGCCGCGTCGACGCGCTAGGCACCAAGGTCGCTCAAGCGGCGCAGGATCTGACCAAGGTTCGAGTGAAGGCCGCAAAGGGATTGTCAAACGCCGTAACCGCGGAGTTGGCCGGATTAGCAATGGCCGGTGCGGACTTCACCATCGCCGTCGGCCCACTCGCCGCGCGCGCCGACGACAGCGCCCCGCTGGTGCTCGCATCGGGTGCTGCGGTACATGCCGGTCGTGACGGGGTCGACTCCGTCGACTTCGGCTTCGCCGCACACCGCGGCTCCGAGAGCTTGCCGTTGAACAAGAGCGCTTCCGGCGGTGAGCTCTCCCGCGTCATGCTCGCCCTTGAGGTAGTGCTGGCCGCGTCGACCGAAGGCACGACGATGGTGTTCGACGAAGTCGATTCGGGCGTGGGTGGTCGCGCCGCCGTCCAGATCGGCCGACGGCTGGCGCGATTGGCCCGTACCCACCAAGTAATCGTGGTCACCCACCTGCCTCAAGTCGCAGCCTATGCCGACGTACATCTTGTGGTGGACAGCGATTGCGAACAGGTGAAATCCAGCGGCGTGCATCGCCTGGACGACGAGGCCCGGGTTGTCGAGTTGGCACGAATGCTGGCTGGGCTGGGGGAGACCGATAGCGCCCGCGCGCATGCCCGCGAGCTTCTCGATGCTGCCCGTCGTGACCGCGAGCAGACATCTCGGACCTGTGACAGAAGTGAAAATACTTAACTAATGAGGCTGGAGTTACGGCGCGCCTCCGACGCTTAGCTGTCCATCCTGGTCAGAATCGGCCCATGAAGATGTCAGCGCTGCTGTCTCGTAATGCCAGCTCACGGCCCGGTGTCATCGGCACTGCCCGGGTTGACCGCGATATCGATCGGCTGCTGCGGCGCATCACGCCCGGTGCCATCGTCGTCATCGACGCGCAGGATCTTGACCGGATCACCGCAGACGCACTCGTCGAGGCCAATGTTGCCGGGGTCGTGAACGCCTCTTCGTCGATCTCGGGGCGTTACCCCAACCTCGGGCCCGAGGTTCTGGTGGCCAACGGCATCATGCTGGTCGATGAGACCGGCCCTGAGGTCTTCAAGAAGGTCAAGGACGGCGCCCGGGTCCGGATCAATGACGGCGGCGTGTACTCCGGGGACCGCCGGCTGATTCTGGGCACCGAACGCACCGACGCCGAGATCCACGAGTTGATGCAGGAAGCCAAGGGTGGCCTGGTCGCACATCTGGAAGCGTTCGCAGGTAACACCATTGAGTTCATCCGTAGCGAGAGCCCGCTGCTGATCGACGGAATCGGGATCCCCGATATCGACGTCGATATGAACCGCCGTCATGTAGTCGTCGTGGCCGAAGAGCCCCACGCCGCCGCAGATCTGAAGGCGCTCAAGCCCTTCATCAAGGAGTACCAACCGGTCCTGGTGGGGGTGGGCATCGGTGCCGATGTCCTGCGCGAGGCCGGTTACCGTCCGGAGTTGATCGTCGGGGACCCAGACAAGATCAGCGCCGAAGTGTTGCGCTGCGGAGCCCAGGTCGTGCTTCCCGCCGACGCCGATGGGCACGCCGCCGGACTTGAGCGCATTCAGGACCTCGGCGTGGGCGCGATGACGTTCCCGGCCGCCGGATCAGGGGCTGATCTGGCGCTACTGCTGTGCGATCACCACGGCGCGTCGCTCATCGTCGCCGTGGGCCACAGCGCGAGCATCGAGGAGTTCTTCGATCGCACGCGGCAGCGCAGCAACCCGTCGACGTTTCTGACTCGCCTGAAAGTCGGGGAGAAGCTCGTTGACGCGAAAGCCGTTGCCACGCTGTATCGCAGCCGGGTGTCTGGTAGCGCAATCGCGCTGTTGGTCCTGGCCATGTTGATCGCGGTGATCGCTGCACTTTGGGTGTCGCGCGCTGATGCTGCTGTGATGGAGTGGGTCACCGAGTACTGGAACCAACTCACAGTCTGGATCCGGGGCCTGGTCTCCTAAGCGGTGATGTCGTGATCTCCTTGCGTTCGCATGCCATCTCGCTCGCGGCGGTCTTCCTGGCCCTGGCCATTGGCGTTGCCTTGGGCTCTGGGCTGCTTTCCGAAACCGTGATGTCCGGTCTGCGCGACGACAAACACGAAATGCAGACACAGATCGACTCACTGACCGAGGACAAGAACGCACTCAACGAGCAACTTTCCGCTGCAGGTGATTTCGATGCGCAAATGGCGCCGCGCATTCTGCGCGCCAGCCTCGCGGACAAGTCGGTGATTCTTTTCCGTACCCCTGACGCCATAGACGGCGACATCGACGCGCTGACCCGGGTAGTGGAACTGGCCGGAGGAAGGGTGACGGGCACCGTTGGGTTGACACAGGAGTTCGTCGACGCGCATTCATCGGAGAAACTGCTGTCGGTGGTCAATTCGCCGATAGTGCCCGCTGGAGCACAGCTGAGCACCGGCTCGATCGATCAGGGCGCACAAGCGGGTGATCTGTTGGGGATCGCTCTGCTGATTAACAGAGATGTCAAAGTAACCCCGGTCGACGACGCCCAGCGTGACACCGTGCTGTCTGCGCTGCGGGACACTGGCTTCGTCACCTACGACACCCAACTTAGTGGTGCGTCCAACACCGCGCTCGTCGTGACCGGGGGAGCTCTTGGCGACGACGCAGGAAACCAGGGTGCCACCGTCGCCCGTTTCGCGGACGGCCTTGCGTCGCACGGTTCGGGCACTGTCCTTGTCGGGCGCCAGGGGTCAGCTTCGGGAACCTCTGCCGTGGCAGTGGTCAGGTCAGATGCCGCCCTGAACAGTGTTGTCAGCACTGTTGACGACGTCGACCGTGAATCCGGCCGGATCACGTCGGTGCTTGCGTTGACCGACCTGATTAACGGCGGACGACCGGGTCAGTTCGGCACCGGCCCGGGCGCAACAGCGGTCACTGTTCCTCAGTAGTCACCGCAGTTACCTCGGTCGCTTCGGTCACCTCGGCCGCCGCTGATGCCGGCAGCGACCTTCCGCGCTCAGACTGCCTGGTCTTGGTCTCCGAGCAACTCGCTGGCGGCGAGCCCGATGAGTGATCGGGGATCGTCGTAGTCACGGATGTCGTCATCGATCTCCCAGAACATGATGCCGCCTAGTCCCAGGTCCCTGATGTAGTCCAGTCTGTACTGCAGCGCTTGTGGGCTTTCGTAGCTGATGAATGTTCCGTCGGCGGCGCCGTAGATGTAGGACGCCTTGGCCTGGTCATCCCAGTACACCTCGTAGAGATCCGGGCACTCCTCAAGAAGCTTCATGATTTCCCAGTAGGAGATGTTGCCGTTGGCGTCGCCGTATGAAGCAACCCCGGGTCCGGTGCCTACGTCGTTGAGGCCGCCGTCGCCGCCGTCGGGTACCCCTTTCCAGCTGTGCCCGTAGAGCGGGGCGCCCAACACGATTTTCGACGGATTGACCTGCTGCAGGTACAGACTCACGGCGTGATCGGTGTTGAAGAGCGGTTCGGGGGCATCGGGGTTGCCGTACAGGCCGGCGAAATTACCTGTCTCGTTTGACCATCCGGCACCGTAGAAGTCGTAGGCCATGACCTGGAACCAGTCGAGATAGGGTGCCATTCCGGCTAGGTCGTAGTTCTCGATCTTGTCGTAGCCGGCTGGGCCCGCGATGGTGAGTAGATACTCTTTGTCCTCGATGCTGTCGGTTTGTTCGAGCAGGTCGAGTTGCTCACGGATCTCTTTGACAAGCAGCACGTAGTTGGCTCCGTCGTCGGGCCGGTAGCCATTGCCGGCTTCACCACCGGAGACCGGGTATTCCCAGTCCAGATCGATGCCGTCGAAACCGTAGGTGGTGATGAAGTCGACCGCTGATGCGGCGAACTTCTCCCGGGACTGCTGGGCAGCAGCGACTTCGGAGAAGTGGTCCGACAGCGTCCATCCGCCGATCGAAATCAGGACCTCGAGGTCAGGGTTTTGTTCTTTCAACTTCGCGAGTTGGTTGAAGTTGCCCTTGATGGGTTGGTCCCACGTGTCTCCCGGGTAGGTCTTCTCGATCGCGGCGAAGGAATCGAAGAGCACCGCTTCGCCGTTGGCATTGAGGTCGGCGAATGCGTAGTTGATCGTGGTCAGTTTGTCGGCGGGGATGTCGGCGACATCAAATCCGCGTTGGTAGATGCCCCATTCGGTGAAGTAGCCGACTACCCGGTATTCGGGGTCAGTGCCGGCGTTGGGGTTAACGTCGTCGTTGCTGATCAGGCCCGCTGCCTGGGAGGAATCGTCGAACTGAGCGCCGGTAACTCCGGACAGCACCAGCAGCAGCGACTCGTTGCCCTCATAGACGGTGTCTCCGAGGACAGCGACGTGGACCTGTTTGGCGGTCTCACCGGCGGCGAAGCTCAACGTGCCCTCGGTGGCCTCGTAGTCGCTGCCGGCCGCGGCGGTTAAGTCCTCGGTGCGGTAGTTGACCGTGACGACGTCATCGGCCGCAGCGGACAGGCTCACGTTGAACACGAGATCTGCCGATCCGCTGTTGCCTTCTGCAACACTGGTGTTCGCGACCGAGAGAACCGGTGTGGCTGGTTGTTGCGGATCCTCACCACCGGGGGCTGCGTTGCCGTTGAGGGCGAGGTTTGTCAACGAACCTGCGGTTGCGGTGAAGCCGAACGACGCCGATGACCCCGCCCCGATATCGGCATTCCAGTCCGCGCCTTCAACCACGTACCTGTTACCGGTCTGAGACACGATGTCGGCGCTCCAGATCGACGAGATGTCACCGTCGAAGTCGAACTCGACCTGCCAACCCGACAAATCCGGTCCGTCGGTGTTGTCAACGGTCACATTGCCATTGAAACCCGAACCCCAATCGTTCGACTTGACGAACGACACACTGGCCGTACCCGGGTCAGGATCAGGGTCGGGATCGGTGGCGGTGTCGTCGTTGGTGATGGTGGCTGTCGCGGTGGCGTCTCCGAGGGTGGCCCCGGCGGCATTCGAGAGGGCGATGGTGAATGTTTCGTTGGCTTCCACCGCGGTGTCGCCCAGGACGGCGATATTGACCTGTTGGGAGGTCACTCCGGGGTCGAAGGTGACTGTGCCCGAGGCCGCGGTGTAATCGCTTCCCGCGGTCGCGGTGCCGTTGGCGGTGGCATAACCGACCGTTACTGCGGCGGCTGAGGCTTCCGATAGCGATACCGTGACGCCCAGATTGGTGGTGCCGCTGTTGCCTTCAACACCGGCAGCATCCCCGATCGACACACTGGGCAACTGCGGCTCAGGCTCAGGCTGGGGCTCTGGCTCTGGCTCTGGCTCTGGCTCTGGCTCAGGCTCTGGCTGGGGCTCTGGCTGGGGCTCTGGCTGGGGTTCGGGCTCAGGCTCTGGCTGCGGTTCTGGTTCTGGCTGGGGATCGGGCTGGGGATCGGGCTGGGGCTCGGGATCGGGCTGGGGCTCGGGATCGGGCTGGGG
>DAOUYK010000286.1 GCA_030666145.1 Mycolicibacterium sp.
GCGACGGGGACTGGCCCCCGGCGGCCTCATCATCGACGGAACCTGC
This sequence comes from Mycolicibacterium sp., assembly GCA_030666145.1. Classification (GTDB taxonomy): domain Bacteria; phylum Actinomycetota; class Actinomycetes; order Mycobacteriales; family Mycobacteriaceae; genus Mycobacterium. The sequence continues at coordinate 47 of DAOUYK010000286.1, forward strand.
GACGAGATGGGCCGCCGCTGTTGCTGGGTGCTTCTCGACGCAGCCTCTGTGGTGAGCCTGACACTGGCGTGCGACCCATTCGCGATCGAACGCCCGTCCGACCTGGCCGAACGCCTGCCCAAGGTGCTGATCCACCACAACGTGGCGGGCCAGCCGATCCACTCGCTGCTGCAGGCCGCTGACCGCGCGTGGGCCAGCGCCGCCGGCCATAGAGTGTTCGGGCCGCAAGTGCGGTGGCGCGCAATGCTGGAATTGCTTGTTGCAGAAGGCGTCCCGGTTCAATCGCCGCGGCGCAGCCTCCGTGATGGAGTGCTCACCGTCCCGTGGGCGGCCGTCGCCCCGGTCGACTAAGCAGGATCGCCACCGCAACCGGGCAGTTACGTCGCGCCCACCCCAGCCTTGGCGGGCACAAGCTCGTCTTCCCGCGTGAACGCATCCGTGCCCTCCAGCGCGTCGTCGAGGTCCTGGGCCACCTGGATGTCCAATCCCCGCAGCTGGGCTCTGGGGGTCAAGAGTGCAACCGTCAGGTAGGCGACCAGTGACGCACCAAACGCGATGAACGTCGGCCAACCGTCGAACGTGCCGTCAAAGATCCCGTTGTCGATGTAGAAGATGGTGTTGTCGACGCCAAAGATCGTGGGCGTCATCGCAAAGAGCACGAGGCGCACCGCCAGTCCCACCACGATGGCCGCCATCGCGGCGGCCATGGTTCCCCTGCGCCACACCAGCCCGAGCACGAACGGCACCATCAGGCACGCCAACAGCAGGTCGAAGGCAAGGGTGAGCAGAATGCCGGTCTGCTTGACGTACAACGCGAACAGAATCGAGGTGATCGTCATCGGGATCATCATCACCCTGGTGGCCCGCAGCAGCGGATCGGACTTCCCCGCGACGTGCACCCGACGCACACCACCGATATTGCGCACCGCAACCGCGGCAGTGGCAAGGATGGCGCCGTTGGCGGTGCTCATCGACGCACCGACGATGCCGCACAGCACGATGATCGTGAGGAACAGCGGAGCGTACTGATCTAGCAGCACGAACAGCACGGGGCCTTCGGTACCTTCGGGCAGGATGGCGGTCGAAGCGAGCGCGATGAGCGCAAACGGGATACCGATCGTCGCAGCACCGGCCGCGCCGACGAAGCAGGCGCGTCGGGCGATCTCCGGACTCTTGGCAGCGAAGATCCGCTGCATGAAATCGATCGCGACAATGTCACCGATTCCTAGCGCGATCAATGTCGCCCAGTTGATGGTGGCGCCCTGAGCGGGGTCGGTGAGCTGACCCATGTCGAAGGGACCCATGCCTTCGGGGATCGTCAGCCCGTAGGCCACCGTCACCCAGATGACGGTGGCGATGGAACCGATCAGGATCAAGCTCATCTGAACGATCGCGGTGTAGGCGTCGGCGATCATGCCGCCGGCACCGGTGTAGGCCACCACGATGACGGCGATCGCGATGACGCCGACCCAGTACGGGATCCCCATGAAGTAGTTGAACAGGTAGCCACCAGCCACCAGGTTGCCCGCGACCAAGATGCAGAACGCGAGGATCAGCAGCGCCGAAGACGCTTTCTCGACCGATGGGCCGAAACGCAGCCGGTAGTAATCCGGAAGGGTGGTTAACCCCATCCGATTCATCGGCTTGGCGAAGAACAGACCAGTAAGCACCAGGCACAGGGCCAGGCCGAGCGGCAGGGAGGCGCCGGCCCAGAAGCCGAACTGCGACGCCAAATCGGTGTTGCCGAGAGTCGCGTTGGTATCGACCGCCTGGCCCATCAGGGCCGCACCAACCAGCCACAGCGGCAACATGCGTCCTGCCACCAGGAAGTTCGAGCTGTCGCCGCCGACTTTGCGCGCGACGATGAAGCCAACGAGAGTGACGACGGCGATACTGACGCCTACACCGAGAAGAATCATGTGGAGCCTCCTGAAAGAGCGCCGGAGTCTCCCGGGCTTTTATCCCGCCGTGGAACGTCCCGGAACCGCTGCCGAGTCGCCTGCGCCCCTCGGAACAGGCCCGAACCCGGTAACGGGTCGGCGGAACCCTAGACGCGCCCCACACGCTTAAGTGAGTCCAAGCCAGAAAAGACTCAAATCATTACGGCAAGTCGCGCGCGGTGTTAACGCTATGTTTCCGGTATCGCTGGACAGGAATTCGCGTCTCTGCCAACAATGAACCGCAGGGGCCGCGGAAACCGGCTCTCCGGACGAGGTGCCTACACGCCGGGCGACTCCGGTCAGTCGACGAGACGGCGCCTTAAGGAGTAACCCCGTGGCCGATGAGCCGCTTGCGCGAAGAGAAGCAGACACCGATGAGCCGCTTGCGCGAAGAGAATCAGACACCGATGAGCCGAACCCCAATCTGCCCAACGCCCAGGGCGCCTGGGCTCAGCAGGCCGAGGCCAAACTGTCCGATCGCCGCCAGCGCGAGGAGATCGAACGAGGTCTTAGCTTCGGCCTGGAGGCGGCCCCCACCATCAACGACCGGACTATCTCGACATTCGTCCGCGGCGAGAAGCCACACTTCGCCGGCGAGCGCGGCACGTTCCTGAAGTGCCCGTTCATCGAGGATGTCAACCAGGTCGACGACGCCGAGGTGGCCATCTTCGGTGTACCGCTCGACGCAGGAGCCACGTACCGGCCCGGGACTCGTTTTGGCCCGCAGGGCATCCGGCGCTCGACGAACCTATTCGGCACGTATAACTACGAATCAGGTGTCGACCTGCGCGAGCAGCTCAACATGGCCGACATCGGTGACGTGTTCACCATCCCGGGCAACCTGGAGAAGTCCTTCGACCAAATCAGCCAGGCGATGGCGCACGTCGCGCAGCGGGGCGTCATGCCGATCGTGCTCGGTGGAGACCACTCCATCGGCTTTCCGACCATCCGCGGGCTGGCCCCTTACATGGATGGGAACATCGGCATCATCCACTTCGACCGCCACGTCGACACCCAGGAAACCGATCTCGACGAGCGGATGCATACCACTCCGTGGTTCCACGCCACCAACATCAAGAACGCGCCCGCCACCAATCTGGTCCAGATCGGCATCGGCGGCTGGCAGAGCCCACGCGAGGGTGTGAAAGTGGGTCGGGAACGCAAGTCGACGGTGATCACCGTGGGCGACGTCGAACGGGTCGGCATCGAAAAGATCGCCGAGACGGCGCTCGAGATCGCCTGGAAAGGCGCAAAGGCGGTGTACCTGTCGTTTGACATCGACGTCATCGACGCCGGCTTCGTGCCCGGGACTGGCTGGCCGGAGCCCGGTGGCCTGCTTCCGCGCGAGGCGCTCAACCTGGTCAAGATGGTCTCCGAGCCCGGGTTGGCTGGTATCGAGGTCGTGGAGTGCTCGCCGCCCTACGACTGGGCCGAGCAGACTGCCCTGATGAGTTCGCGGGTGATCCTGGACAGCCTGGCCGCGCAGGTCCGTACCGGCAAGCTCGGCAAAAAGTCAGCCTCGCTGGTTCGGCCGGCCTGGGGGCCGTAGCAGGGGCAGCACTAGATGAACTGAACCCCGAGGAACTGAAGTAGCCTCTTGGAGTGCAGGCTAGGCGGACACAGTTCGCCAGTTGCGGCGACACCGACATCGCCTACCAGGTCTTCGGCGACGGTCCAACTGACTTGTTGGTGTTCTCGGGTCGCCCATCCCCGTCGATTCGATCGACGCCGAGCCCTCGATGTTCCGCTTCCATCGGCGTCTTGCCTCCTTCAGCCGGCTGATCAGGTTCGATCAGCACGGAGAAGGTTCCTCGTCACGTGCCCCGTTGGACGCTATCGGGCCAAAATATTGGGCCCAGGACGCATTGTCGGTCCTCAATGCGGTCGGATCCAAGCAAGCGACGATCTTCGCTTCGGCA
>DAOUYK010000242.1 GCA_030666145.1 Mycolicibacterium sp.
TGGAGATGAAAGCGCTGCGGGCCGAAGGTGCACACATGCCGTACTCCCTCGCTGGGGTCATATCCGCGCTGATCGCCACTCTCGGCCTGCTGGCCCTTGTCGTCGTCGGCTGGCGCCTGTAGCGCGGTTGCCGGGTTGCGCGCGTCACGCGTCACCAGCGACTGGTGTACGTGGTGTGTATGTCGGCGCTGGCTGCAGGGGTCAGCACCTGCGTACTGTGAGTGGTGTATGGCCCCCGGACCTATGGGCGGGGGGCTATGGGTCTGTCGACAGCACACTGCAGTGTGTTGGTGCCGGTCGGTGGACAGCTCACGGATAGTGAGCTGGTGGTGCCTGGTGGGCACAGTCAGGTAGAGGTATGGCCTGACCGGCTGGGGTCCCAGCCGTTAGACAGTCCACCTCTGGTGGACTGGTCGGGGCATGGGTGTGATGGATGCCACAATGTCTGTGTTGGGCCTGGTCACGGGGCCCACGTGAGGTGGTAATGCCTGGTTGCCGACATCTCAACATCCGCAACACCCACCCTTTCCTCCAAGACGACCGACTGTTCGCGCACAACGGCGTGGTGCAAGGTATTGACACGCTCGATGCTCAGATCACCGAGTTGGGCGTCGGGGATCTGGTGGCCGGCCAGACCGATAGCGAACGAATCTTCGCGCTGATTACCGCCGCGATTCGGGCACGCGGGGGCGATATTGAGGCCGGGCTTACCGACGCCTTGAAGTGGTTGGCGGCCAATGTTCCTATTTTCGCACTGAACCTGCTGCTTACGACTGCCACAGACATGTGGGCGCTGCGCTACCCAGATGCACACGAGCTCTACGTCTTACATCGCCACGACGGGTTGACCGAATTCGAGATGCGGACCTGGCGTATGCACGCCAGTTCCGGGTATCTCAATCTGCGACCGTCGGTGGTGTTCGCCAGTGAGCCAATGGATGCCGACCCTTCGTGGCAACTTCTCGAGCCTGGCGCACTTGTGCATGTGGATTCGTCGCTCACGGTCACGACATCAATGCTCCTGCCGGATCCGCCGAAGCATCAGTTGGCCTTGGCCGACCTGTCGGGAAGGGCCGCCGCGGCGCAGGACGCGTTAGTGCAGTGATCCTCACCCAAGATCACCAAGCCCAGCGCCTCACCGCCGGGCTGTAGAACCTCAAAACCCAACAACCTCCGCGGGTCAACTCTTAGCCTCGGGTGATGAAAGTCATGGCGCAGCGAACCTGGAAACCGCGGGAGGCTCTAGAGCTCCTAGAGCTACCGACGCCCCAGCCGAAAAAAGGTGAGGTGCGGGTGAAAGTCCAGGCGATCGGGGTCAACCCGGTCGACTGGAAAATGCGCAGCTCCGGGCCCCTGCGTCTGGCGGCGCGGGTGCTCGGGCCAAAGCCGCCGGTCGTGGTTGGGGTGGACTTCGCCGGAGTCGTCGAGGCGGTCGGCCCGGGAGTGACACGCGCCGTCCCGGGCGCCCGGGTGGTGGGCGGAACCAATTTCTCGCGTGGCCAACGGGGTTCTTACGCCGATACCGTTCTGGTGCGCGAGGACCAGCTCTGCCGGGTCCCGGATACGGTAGACATCGCCGTGGCGGCCGCCTTGCCTGTCAGCGGCGTCACCGCCTGGATGGCGGTGGTCGACCTGGGCGGTATCCGCCAGATACCGCCCGCCGACCGGCGGGTACTGGTGCTTGGCGCCTCCGGCGGCGTGGGCCAGCTTGCGGTCCAGATCGCCAAGCTGGAAGGCGCCTTCGTGGCAGGTGTTTGCTCGACGAAAAACGTGGAGATGGTGCGGGGTCTGGGGGCCGACCTTGTCATCGATTACAACCAGGGCGATGCGCTCGAGCAGGCCAAGCCGCACTCCCCTTTTCATGTCATCGTCGACTGTGTGGGCAGCTACGCCGGCGCCGGCTGTCGAGCTCTCCTGTCTTCCCGCGGTCGCCACATCATGGTGGCCGGCGATGAGCCCAGCGCCGCCGTGCAAATGCTGGTGCCCCCGTTCAAATCCAAGACCATCCTGGGCAGGCCCACCGGCGCGCGGCTGGAACCGCTGGTGGCTGCCGTGGCGGCCGGCCAGCTGCATGTCGCCATAGCTCAAAAGCTACCGCTCACCAGCGCCGAAGAGGCCCACCAGCTCAGCCAGACAAGCCGCATGACGGGCAAACTGATCCTCGAACCCTGAGCAGGGTGGGGCGTGAAGGCGCTTGACCCGAAGGGCCTTCGCGCAACGTGACCGACTGGCGTTTGACGCCGCATCACAATATGTTCCTGGAATGAGATCTTCAGGTGCCGGCGCATTGGCGCGGTGGATTTCCCCCTGCATAGCTGTTGCGGCCGTTCTTGGTGTGGGCTTTTCAGCCCAACCGGTGGTTTCTGGACCCGCGCCCTCGATACGCCTGGTCAGTGAAAACAACCCGCTGGCTGGACAGCCCTTCTTCGTCGATCCCATATCGCAGGCTCGGGCTGCCGCCGATCGGGCCGACCCGCCGAATCCCGGGCTGAACTACATCGCCGACACACCGACGGCCTACTGGGCCGACGAGGCCCTACCTACCGCCTCGGTCGCCAGTTACGTCGCCGGAGCGCAGGCTGCGGGCGCCCAGCCGATTCTGGCGCTCTATGCAGTCCCACATCGCGACTGTTACAGCTACGCCGCGGGTGGATTCGGATCGGCTTCCGCCTACCGCCAGTGGATCGACGGTGTCGCGGGCGCCGTGGGTGGTGCTCCGGCGGTGATCATCCTCGAACCCGACGCCCTCGCCATGGCCGACTGCCTGTCACCCGACCAGCGCCAAGAACGCTTCGACCTGATTCGCTACGCGGTCGACACCCTGAACCGAAACCCCGCCACCACCGTCTACATCGATGCTGGGCACTCACGGTGGGTGAGCGTCGAAGAAATGGCGGCCCGCCTCAATCAAGCCGGGATAGACCAAGCGCGGGGTTTCAGTCTCAACACGGCGAACTTCTTCACCACTGAAGAGGAAATCGGCTACGGCGACGCGATATCGGGTCTGACCAATGGCGCCAACTACGTCATCGACACCGGACGCAACGGCCTAGGTCCGGTCGAAGGCGATCCGCTGTACTGGTGCAATCCGGCCGGCCGAGCACTGGGCGTCCCGCCCACCACGGCTACCGCTAGCCCGAACGTCGATGCCTACCTGTGGGTGAAACGTCCCGGTGAATCCGACGGGTCATGCGATCCCGGGGAACCCGCAGCGGGACGCTTCGTGAATCAGTACGCGATCGACCTGGCCCGCAACGCTGGCCAATAGGGCCCATCGCCACGATGTCCTCGCGTTAGTGTGCTTCGGTCGGCCTCCGCGAACAGCCGATAGAAAAGTTGGGCACATACATGACTTCAGCAGCAGAAGCGTCGGCGCTCGAATCGCGAGTCGGTCACTACTACCAGATGGACGGCAGTTATGTGGTCGGCCGCGAGAAGGTACGCGAGTACGCCCGCGCAGTGCAGGACTATCACCCCGCGCACTGGGACATCGCCACCGCTGCTGAGCTGGGATATACCGGGCTAGTGGCGCCCCTGACGTTCACGTCGGTCCCGGGCATGACCTGCAATCGCCGCATGTTCGAATCCGTGGTCATCGGCTACGACACCTACCTGCAGACCGAAGAAGTCTTCGAGCAGCACCGCCCAATCGTTGCCGGCGACGAACTACATATCGACGTCGAACTGACCTCTGTTCGCAGGATCGCCGGCAGAGATATGATCACCGTCACCAACACCTTCACCGACACCTCAGGCGAACGGGTGCACACCCTGCACACCACCGTTGTCGGCGTCACCGCCGAGGACCTTGATCCGACGATCAAGACAGCTGTGCACAACGCGATGATGCACGACTTTGACATCCTCGCGGTCAGCGAGTCCGATGCGACCTACCAGAAGTCCGTGCGCCCCGAGCAGGAAATTCGGCTCGCCCAGGGTGGCATGAACCGCATTCCCGGGACGCCCTCTTTCGACGCGGTAAAGGTCGGTGACGAGCTACCGGTGCGCCACGCTTGTCTGTCGCGGGGCGACCTGGTGAACTACGCGGGCGTGGCCGGTGACGCCAACCCGATTCACTGGGACGAGGATATCGCCAAGCTGGCCGGGTTGCCCGATGTGATCGCCCACGGAATGCTCACCATGGGTTTGGGTGCTGGATTCGCCTCCGGGTGGTCCGGCGACCCTGGCGCGGTAACCCGCTACGCGGTGCGACTGTCGCAGCCCGCGATCGTGTCAGCCACTGAGGGCACAGACATCGAGTTCAGCGGTCGGATCAAATCACTGGACCCGGCGACGCGTACCGGTGTCGTCATCGTCGCCGCGAAGTCCGGTGGCCGGAAGATTTTCGGCCTGGCCACGTTGGACGTCCGCTTCAGCTGAGCTGGCGACCGGTCGGGCACGCCCTTAAGGTCACGGCTGCCCGGCCGTTAGCGAGGGGATAGGCAGGCTGCGGGTAGGTCGAACCATCGGAGGTGTTCGAAGTCCTCCGACAGGGTCAGCGGATGCTGGGCGACCGGCTCGTCAGGCGGTGGCCGTGAACCAGCCAGGATTGTCCTGGCTTCCTCTAGGTGGCGTTCGAGTTCGGTGTCGGGGGCCCGGTCCTGGTGGTGCGGACATTGCATTGCCCCGTGCTCATCGTAAAAGATTTGGTGCAGCCGAAGCGGGGGCTCGATGGGGCCGCTGTGGTGTCGCCACACTCCACTCGCCGGGTCGAAGCGGTAGTCCTCAAGTAGCCGCCAGCCGTATCTTGCGACGAGCTGGACCGCCTCGACGAGGTAGGTGAAGACCGCGTCGGAGATGAAGTAGTTGAAGTTGATGCGCACCCAACCTGGTTTGATGCCCTCGCAACCGTGGGTGATTTCGCGTTCGAACTCATGTGAACGGTCCAGGTCGATGCCCAGCAGACGATGTCCGTAAGGGCCCGCGCACGAGCAGCCGCCACGGGACTGAATTCCGAAGAGGTCGTTGAGGACGGCTACGACGAAGTTGTGGTGCAG
>DAOUYK010000322.1 GCA_030666145.1 Mycolicibacterium sp.
GACGCAATTCCGGGCGACGATACCCGATTACCTAACCGAAATTGCACACCTGTGGAATCCCCCAGGCAGCCATTCAGGCGGGATGTCCAAGAGCATCTTCGGGTCGATATTGCCGCCTAGAAGGGATCACCACGGTTGCTCCGGGCGGTGTCGGGCCGTGACGCTAGGCGGCCATCGCCGGTGGTCCGCGGGGTTCTCCGACCAGATGGGCTCGTTTATGCCAATCCACCTCGTGTCGAGCGGATCTCGTCCTCGGCCACGGTGGCCATCCCGTCGGGGACCACGCTGTAGATGGGCGAACGTGAGATTCAACACTTGTCAGCGCGGGCCGATTGGCCGACACCGGTGGCTAGTGTGATTTCTGTGACCGCGTTTTCGCTGCCGATCGTGCCTCGCTACGCCGAGATCGATCAACAGGGCGTGGTTTTCAACGGCCACTACCTTACTTGGTTCGATGAGGCGTGCACCGGGTTCATCGAGGACCTCGGCCTGACATATCCGGAATTGACGTCGGCTGGCTACGACTTCCAGGTGGTGCACAGCGAAATCGACTTCTTGGCACCGGTGCGGTGGCGCGACGCGGTGCGCATCACCGCGGAGTGCACCCGGATCGGCGTGACGAGCTTCACCGTGGGATTCGGTGTGCGCCGCAAGGCATCGGGGTCTGACGAGCAGATCGCCGTGCAAGGGCACAATGTCTATGTCGTGGTGTCTACCGACGACTGGACTAAACAGCCGATTCCTGAGGCGTTGCGCGATGCGCTAAGTAAGTCGGCGACTAGCTGACGTCGAGCCTCCGGGCGACTCGATGCCCGGTACGGTCTTCTCATGGGGCACGATCACGACCATCAGCGCGAGCTTCCGCCGGGGATGGCCGAACAACTTGATCTGGCCCACGCCGGCCTGGCGTCTTTCGGTCACCGACCGTTTCTGACAGAGGTCGAACAACTTGATGCGTGGAAACCGGATGCGGCGATCGTTGGCGCACCCTTCGACATCGGGACCACTAATCGGCCAGGGGCACGTTTCGGCCCGCGCGCGATCCGTGCGACGGCTTATGAGCCCGGCACCTACCACCTGGACCTTGGACTTGAGATCTTCGATTGGTTGGAGGTTGTCGATTTCGGCGACGCTTATTGTCCGCACGGTCAGATTGAGATGTCGCACAGCAACATTCGCGAGCGCGTTCGCATACTTGCTGAGCGCGGGATTGTCCCGGTGATCCTCGGCGGCGATCATTCGATCACTTGGCCGGCCGCTACCGCGGTGGCCGACGTGCACGGGTACGGCAACGTTGGCATTGTGCACTTCGACGCCCACGCGGACACCGCCGACGAGATCGAGGGCAACCTGGCAAGCCATGGCACGCCGATGCGCCGGCTGATCGAATCCGGCGCGGTACCTGGGACTCATTTCGTCCAGGTCGGTCTTCGCGGATACTGGCCACCCCAGGACACGTTCGAGTGGATGCTCGAACAGGGAATGACATGGCACACGATGCAGGAAATTTGGGAGCGCGGCTTCAAAGACGTAATGCGCGATGCGGTGGGTGAAGCCTTGGCCAAAGCCGACAAGCTCTATGTCTCAGTCGACATCGACGTACTTGATCCGGCGCACGCACCGGGCACGGGTACCCCGGAGCCGGGCGGCATCACGACCGCGGACCTGCTGCGCATGGTCCGCCAACTGTGCTATCAGCACGATGTCGCCGGCGTAGACGTCGTCGAGGTGGCACCTGCCTATGACCACGCCGAACTGACGGTCAACGCCGCCCATCGGGTGGCTTTGGAGGCACTTGCGGGGATGGCCGCCCGGCGCCGAGATGCCGCCCAGAATGAGCCGGGGCCGCCGGCACGCGCCTATCCCGACATCAGCGGTTCGTGAAGGGCGTAACCCGAACCAATGGGGTCGCTCCACCCAGGGTTCCGTTGTCCGGCATCGACCTGGGCAGTTGGGAGTTCTGGGGCCTCGACGACGACATCCGCGACGGGGCATTTGCCACGCTTCGCCGAGAAGCGCCGATTACGTTCCACGACGCAATCGTCCTTGCCGGCGGCAACGCTGAGGTCGCTGACCGCGATGCTGAGGTCGGTGACCGCGATCCCGAGGTCGCCGGGCACTGGGCCCTCACCCGCTACGACGACGTGTTCTACGCCAGTCGACATCCCGAGCTGTTCAGCTCAGCCAGCGGCATCACGATCGGTGACCAGGCCGCCGCCCTGAACGAGTACTTCGGCTCGATGATTGCGATGGATGACCCGCGGCACAGCCGGCTGCGCAATATCGTGCGCAGCGCATTCACCCCCAAAGTGCTGGCGCTCATCGAGGATTCGGTGCGGCGGCGTGCGCGGCGCCTGGTCGAGGAGATGGTTATCAGGCACCCCGACGGGCACGGCGAGTTGGTTTCGGAGCTGGCCGGTCCGCTACCACTGCAGATCATCTGCGACATGATGGGCATACCCGAGCAGGACCACGCCCGGGTCTTCCATTGGACCAACGTGATCCTGGGCTTCGGTGACCCTGGCATCGCTACCGACTACAAGGAATTTGTCTCGGTCGCGAGGGCGATCGGCGCCTACGCCAAACAGCTGGCTGAGGATCGTCGGGAACGGCCGGGCAGCGACCTGACGACCAGCCTGGTCCAGGCGGAACTCGACGGCGAGCGGTTGTCGTCGTCTGAAGTGGCCTCGTTCTTCATCCTGTTGGTCGTTGCGGGCAACGAGACCACCCGTAATGCGATAAGCCACGGCGTTCTGGCGCTCAGCCGGTATCCCGAGCAGCGCGAACTTTGGTGGTCGGATTACCGCGTGGTCGCGCCGACCGCGGTCGATGAGATCGTGCGTTGGGCCTCCCCGGTGGCCTACATGCGGCGCACCACGACCTGCGATGTAGAAATCGGCGACGTGAAAATAGCTGCGGGAGAAAAGGTCACGCTGTGGTACGGCTCGGCCAACCGTGACGAGTCCAAGTTCGCCGATCCGTGGAAATTCGACGTTCGCCGGCATCCCAACCCGCACGTCGGGTTCGGTGGCGG
>DAOUYK010000176.1 GCA_030666145.1 Mycolicibacterium sp.
TCTTACGATTGATCACGTCGACCAGATTCGAATCGAGCCCATGCTGCGCCAGTCGGTGCCGCCGCCACACCTTGTTGAGTGCCAGGGCCATCAGCAGGCTCCACAGGTAGATCGGCAGCGTCATCTCCAGGTGCACGTACAGCGACGCGGGGAGCAGCCAGAGCGGTCCGAGAACCAACAGGGGCGGTATCGCCATCCGGATCATGTGCCGGCGCACGGCTCCTTGCGCGGCGAGGTCCTCGGCAACCCACCGGCGCATTGAAGACGGCAGGCGGCGTCCGTACGAGTAAACGAGGTATTGCAGCAACGACGGTCGGTCAGTGGCCATCATGGTTCCCCCGTCCGCGGTCGGCATCAGCGTTGGAGTGTCCCGCCGCAATCGCAGCAGCGTTGATGGAATTCAGCGCCCGACGCAGTTCCTCGAGTTCGGCGAGGCCGACGCCGATTCGGGCCACGACGGCGGCGGGAACCGTGAGTGCTCGTTCGCGCAGCGCGGCTCCGGCTTCGGTCAGCTGGACGTGGGTCGAGCGCTCGTCGGCTGCGCTTCGGGTCCGGGTGATCAATCCCAGAGTTTCGAGGCGTTTCAGCATTGGTGACAGCGTGGCCGAGTCCAGCTGCAGCGTGGCCGCTATCTGCTTGACCGAAAAGGGGGGCTTGCGCTCAGGACGCGACTTGCGTTGGTCCCACAAGGCGAGCATCACCAGGTATTGGGGGTGGGTCAACCCGAGCGGCTCCAACAGCGGTCGATAGACGGCTAGGACTGCCCGGTTGGTGGTCGCCAGCGCGAAGCACACCTGCCTTTCCAGCTCGAGCGGGTCGACTTCGAGGCCAGCCTGCGCAGACATGATTTAATAGTACGCTAATGGTTAGGGCACTAATTAACGATTAGTTACAGCCGCTCAACGGCGAAAGCTGCGCCTTCGTTGACACTTCCGTTGAACGCGTACAGCCCATGCGCGAGGTTGAATCCGCCGCTCGGCGCGCCCGAGCAAATCAAGTCGCCAGGGTCGCAGATCTCCAGTGTCTTGGGAGCATAGAGCGGACCAATGGTGACCGCCGGCGCACCGAACTGGCGCAGGAACTCCGCCGAGGGGGTGGCGAAGAGGACTACGGCTGCTACCCGCTCGGCGACGTCGGGCTGCATCGGTTCCGGCAGCGCTGCGACGTCCACCTCGGCGGGCACCGCGGCCGCGGTCGTGAAGCCAGACACCACCGCGCCCTGGGAATATCCCCCCAGAATCAGTTTGGTGTCTGGGCAGTTGGCCGCCATGGCCTGCACGTGGTTCATCTCGTCACGTATCCCGTGTACCACCGTCGACGAGAAACCTGCTCGGTTAAAAAAATCGTCGCTGGCCGGATAACCGACCGCATAGACGCCTACCGTCCGGGGGCCGGCCTGGGCGCGCACCGCGTCGACGAACGCCTGGCCCACTCCCCCCACCCCGGGGGGTTCACTGGTCCCGCGAGCGAATACGACCTCGACATCAGGGCATGGCTGCGCCGCGGCTGGCGGCACAGCTACGCCGACCAGCGTCGCCCAAGCACCCAGCGCCGCGACGACGATGCCGTGAACACTTCGAAGACCTGTCATAGGGACTCCTCTTATCACCTGCCCGCGACGGAACGGCGCCAGTCAAGCATTACCCCAAGTTCATCGCAACAACACGTAGGGGGGTGACTCAGAACCTCCTTTTGGCGCGCACTTCTCGTTCTCCAGCGAGAGGCGGACATCATGGTTTCCCGTATCCTGGTGCTAGGTTCGATCCCGGTGGCTAGGTTCGGTAAGAGTGCCCGATCGGACATGCGCCGAAATGGGCGTGCACACGACGAATGTCCACGGGTGCTCGCCGCGTGAAAAGGAGAGCACGGTGCGTACCGAATTCCATTTGCAACTCGACGCACTCAATGAAGACCTCGCCCGAATGTGTGAAATGGCGGGCCAAGCTATACAGCGCGCCACGCTCGCTCTGCTCAACGTCGACCTCGACGCTGCTGAGCAGATGCTCACCGAGTTGGAGGGCCTGACCCGATTGCGGCGCGAGGTAGACAGTGCGGCGCTTTCCTTGTTGGCTCGGCAGGCACCAGTGGCCAGCGATCTGCGCGCGGTCGTGGCGGCCATCCACATCTGCTCCGACGCCGAGCGCATGGGCGGACTCGCCGCGCATGTCGCACGCATCGTCCGGCGCCGGCACCCGAAATCGGCCATTCCGGACGACATAGTCTTCCGCCAGTTCTCGGAAATGGGCAGACTCGCCGCCGATTTAGCCGATGACGCAGCGTCGGTCATCGTCGATGGGGATCCGGTGCGGGCGAGCCGGATACACGACGACGATGAGGCGATGAATGATATGCACCGTCGGCTGTTCAGCACCGTGATGTCGCCGGAGTGGAGCCATGGCGTTCCCGCTGCGGTCGACTTGGTGCTGCTGGGCAGGTTCTACGAGCGGTTCGCCGACCACGCGGTGGCGATCGCCGCGCGGGTCTTGTTCCGAAGTACGGGGCTTCCGGCCCTGAACTCCACTCCGGTGAACACAGCTGAATCCGACGCCGTTCCTTGATGATTCGCGGCGACATGCCGCCAGGTCGAGTTATTTCCAGGCAAACACCGGCTGTTCCAGTCCATCAACCGGGTCATGGCGGCCTTCCAGACCCAGCCATCGAAGCTGTAGCAGCACCGCTCCGGTCGGCGCGTAGATGAGGTCGTTGCCCAGGGGGATCTGCACGACCGGGCGGGGACTCTCCGGAATAGTGATGAACCGCGGCGAATCTTCACGCCTGAGATGATGCATTCCCACACGGTAGACCGCCACGACTTCGTCGGGTGCAGGTCGCGGTTCGAGACGTCCACCGCCCCAGAGCACCACCGGCGTGATGATGTAGCCAGACCGCGTCGGATAGTCGTCGAGCAGGCCCAACACCGACCTATCGGGCAGCTGGACGCCGACCTCCTCGTGCAGTTCACGTAGTGCGGCCTCGACCACGGTCTCGCCGGGATCGAGGCGTCCGCCCGGTAACGCCCACTGGGCGGCGTGCGATGAGAGGCGCGATGTCCTGCGGCACAACAAGAAAGCAGCTCCACCGGAAACGTCGACCATGCGCCCGTCGAGCGTTTCGGACAGGGGGCGTCCGGCGATCCAGTCGTCCACGGGCGCCGGATCAACTCTGTCCTCGCCGAGCTTGGAGTCGACCAACACCACCGCAACGGCCGCGTGCCGCTTCTTCGGATCGGTCACCTCGCGCCGTTGGTGCCTGGCCAGAGTCTCCCGAACTCGCTCGCGCAGGGTGCCGTCATAGGCGATCGTCATTCGGTGATTCCAGCATGATCACCTTCCTTTCGGCCGCCGGGGTCAAGAACTTGATGACCTGTGGCTCAGGCAGGAAAACCTGCCAGCATCTGAGGTCGCTGATTAAGGTGCAGCAATGAGTCTCGTCACGTATGAGCAGGACAACCACATCGCTACCATCACCCTCAACCGTCCGGGGGCGCGCAACGCCATCAATGGAGCCCTGCGCGTAGAGCTGAACGAGGCATGGAACCAATTCCGCGACGACCAGGACGCGTGGGTCGGGATCCTCACGGCCAACGGCAGTGTCTTCTGCTCCGGCGTCGACCTCAAGGACGGCAAGGACGCAGTCGGTAGGTTCGGGGGCACGTTCTGGGAGAAACCGACGATAAACTCGTTCGAGAGCGGGATGGAGCTGTTCAAGCCGACGATAGCCGCGGTACACGGTCCGTGTATCGGCTACGGGCTGACGGGAGTTCTGTTCTGCGACTTTGTCATCGCGACTACCGAAGCGAGCTTCTCCTTCCCCGAAGTGTCTATTGGCGTACCCACTATCGTTGGGGCGATCCGACTACCTCAACGGATTCGCTGGGCGAACGCGATGGAGTTGCTCCTTACGGGAAAACCGATGAGTGCTGAGAGGGCATTGGAGGTGGGGTTGGTGTGGAAATTGGTTGAGCCCGAGGAACTTGCCGGCGCGGCGCGCGCTTGGGCCGAAACCCTCACCGAAGCATCGCCGCTCGCTCAGCGAGCCACCAAGGAGGTGGCGTGGCGGACCGCGGATATGGGATGGATCGAGTCGGTTCGCTTCGGCGAGGTAGTGCGCAAGGTGGCCGGAGCTACCGCCGATGTGAAGGAAGGCCTTCAGGCCTGGGCCCAGAAGCGCAAACCGGAGTGGAAGGCCCACTGACACAAACCAACGTCCATGAGGAATGCACACATAAACATGTATGTGCTATGCATATATAGTGGCGGAGTCGCGATACGAGCAGCTCGATGAGCTGCTGACACGCATTCACCTCGCGCGACAACGGCCGACATGGCGTCGTCGCCTCCTCGACACGGCCGGCCCCGTGACGACTGTTTCGGCGCTGCGGGTGCTGCGCGCCGTCGAGGAGTGCCAGCGCACCAGCGGTGGGGCGTCCGTCCGCGACGTCGCCGAGTTCATGGCAGTTGAGCACTCGACCGCGAGCCGCACCGTAGCGACCGTCGTCGCGGCCGGACTATTGACCAAGACCTCCGCGCGAGATGATCAGCGGCGGTGCGCCCTGGTCTTGACCGATGCCGGACGCAAGGCACTATCCACCGTCACGGGTCGGCGGCGAGATCTGGTCGCTGAGACTATCGCCGACTGGCCTGAGGCCGATGTTGAGACCCTGGCCAACCTGCTGGCCCGACTGACCGAACGCTTCGAACGCTTCGAACGCGCGGCTGACGAGTGACCGCCGAAACCGGCACCCCGCGTGAGCCACGCGGTGCGTTCGGGCTGATAGCCGACCCGGTCTTCGGTGCCCTCTTCTGGGGCAAGATGTTCGCCGTCGTCGCGGTGTGGACTCACGGCATTGTCGCCGCGATCGTCATGTACGAAGCGACCCGATCGGCAGTGATGGTTGGCCTGGTCGGTGTCCTACAGTTTGCGCCACAGCTGATCTTGAGCCCCACCAGCGGCAAATGGGCCGATACCGGGAACCCGGCTCGTCAGATCTTGCTCGGCAGAATGATGTGCGTCGCTGGATCCGGATCCGCGGCGGCCTGGCTGTTCATCGACCCGGGCATACACGGGATATCCACGACGATGCCGATACTCTTCGGGACCGCGCTGGTCGGCTTTGGCTTCGTCGTGGGCGGTCCCGCAATGCAGTCCATCGTGCCAAACCTGATCCGCGACGGCGAACTGCCCACGGCCATGGCGCTCAACAACATTCCGATGACGATCGGGCGCATCCTGGGCCCAGCTGCCGGTGCCTACCTGGCGGTGAGTTTCGGCCCGGCTGCGGGCTTCGCCATCAGCGCCGGCCTGCATCTCATCTTCGTCTCCTTTCTCGTGATAGTGCGTTTCCCATCACCACCAGCGCGACAGGCCGGGGCGGATTACCGCGTGCGCGCCGCCTTCAGGTATGTCTGGGCTGACCGCCCGCTGCTGCTGGCACTGGTCGCGGTCGCTACCGTCGGCTTCGCATCGGACCCCTCGATCACGTTGACGCCCTCGGTTGCCGATCAACTCGGCGGCGGAGCTCAACTCGTCGGAACGCTGTCAGCAGTATTCGGTATCGGCGCGGCGGTCGGGATGATGATGCTGGCGCTGATGCGGGGCCGAATGGCATCGGCCTCGGTGTCGTCCATCGGCCTGTCCGGGCTAGGCGCCGGGTGCGCGCTCCTTGCCGTACCGGCCGGGACGGGACTCGCGATCGCCGGGTTCGGCTTGGCGGGCTTGGGCTTCGGCTGGGCCATGACGGGATTGAGCACGGTCGTGCAAGAGCGTGCTTCCGAGGAGTTGCGGGGCCGGATCATGGCACTCTGGCTTGTCGGATTCCTCGGCTCCCGGCCGATCGCGGCGATGCTGCTCGGCGGAGCTGCCGACTTGTTCAGCGTTCAGACGGCGTTCGCGGTAGCAGCGGTGCTGACCCTGACGGTGACGCTATGGTGCCGACCATCGAATCTGGTCGGCCCGATGCCTACGCAGGTCCCTCAGGCACCAATAGTCTACTGAGCGCCGTCCTTCTCAGAATCTGTAACGTTAGGCGGAATCCCCAGTGCCACTGTGAGTTCAAGGATGGTCTTCGGTTCGTTGAGGGTACCTCCGTAAAGTTCGCGCAGTTGGGTCATGCGGTAGCGCACCGTCTGTGCGTGCACAAACAGATCGGCTGCGACGGCATCGCGGTGGCCTTGATGCAATAGCCACGACCGTAGAGTTTCGGTCAGCCGTTCCGCGGTGCTGGGCCGCAGCTGTTCCAACGGCGCCAGCACTCGGCGGCGCAGATCCGCGGCTGCGTCAGCGTCGGCGCCGAGGACCAACTCGACGAGGTGTTCGTCGCTATCGACAACTTGAGCACCAGGGGCAATGACCAAGTCCTTGCACTGGACAGCCCGTCGATAGGAGGTCTGGGCCTGTGTCCACGTCCGCGCCGGCCCGACCCATGCTCGCCCGCCCTTCAGGGTGCGCAGCAGCCGGCTCCGTAGCGGCCCTTCCATGTCGGGTACCAACAGCAGGGACAGCGACTCCGCGGAGTCCACACCGAGCAGCTCCTCGCTCAGTTGCAAGGTCGACGGATTGAAGGCCGACGCCAGCCGACGGAGCTGCACTGAGGGGAGGAGCACCGCGGTGAGAGATTTCGGTGGCTCCCAGTCGGCCCTCTCCGCGCTCGCTTGCAGAGTCTCGATCGGCTCGCCGGCAACCAGGTTCTGACCGAGCCGCTCAAGATAACGCTCCCTGACCCTGCCGGTGGTGGCCAGCTCGTCGGCGTGTCCAGCCACACTCGATCCCGACAGTTCGTCGATGAATGCGAACACCAACTCGGCGAACCGGGCGATCCCCGCTGCGGGAAGGCCGTTGGCGACTGCGGTCGAGGACAGCTCGCGCCAGGCCACGCCGGCACCGACCCGGTAGGCGGCCAGTAGGGCGTCAATGGAGCGACCGGTACGTGCTTCGCCGCGGCCCAGTTCGTAGGCACCCTCCAAGGCGGGCGACAATTGCGTTCCAGCATCAGTGCCTTCGCGGCGAGTCGCCAATCGCAGGAAGGCACCGAGCGCCATCTGCACGGCGTTCTCGATGTTTTGCCCCATCCGCTCGCTGAACCCGTCGGCATAACTCGGAACCTCCACAGTGACGGCCGCAACAGTGCGCTCCGCCATCCGCGGTAGCACCGCCT
>DAOUYK010000269.1 GCA_030666145.1 Mycolicibacterium sp.
CTACCGTCATGTTGGTGCCCGTCAATGAACTTACTTCACCGACCCTGCGCGCAATCCCGAAGTCCGCCAACATGATCCGTTCGTTCTCTGTACCCGGATCAGCGATGAGGATGTTTGCGGGTTTGATGTCGCGGTGTAACAGTCCGCGCTGATGGGCGTAGTCGAGCGCCTCGCCGACGGCCGTCATAATGCGGACCACCAGGTCCGCCGGCATGCCTTCCGGGTACCGCTCGGTAAGCAAACGGCCAGCGTCGGTGCCCTCCACATGTGCCATCGAGATCCACAGTCGGCCCTGGAACTCACCGCGGTCGTGCACCTCGACGATATGCGGATGCCAAAGAGAGGCGGCGATGTCGGCCTCCCGGTTGAAGCGGTCCCGGTATTCGGTGTCGGCACAGATCGATGCCGACAACACCTTGAGAGCATCCTTGCGTGGCAGCCTGGGGTGCTCAGTCAAATAGACCTCGCCCATGCCCCCGGAACCCAGTAGCCCCAATATCGTGTAGCCCGAGATCACGTCGCCGTCGGTCAGCACGGGTGCACGTACACGACTCGGCTACCGAACACGGTATCTTGCAAAGATCTCCGATGCTGGTCCAAAGCGACCCACGCCAGCCCCAGTGGGAAGGCTACGCATGCGGCGCCACGCAGCAACGCGACCGGCGGTTTCAGACGATCCGAATGCCGTCCGAGCACCTGCAGACCCATGATCGCCGCACCGGCGGTGCGGCCCGAGACCGACCAACAACCGCCGAGATAGAGCACCGCCACGACGAATCCAACGAGGCCGGTGAACACCAACTCGAGCGCGGGGAAGCGGAAAGCACTGGGATTGAGCGCCAGCTTGGTGAGCACCAATCCGATGTAGATAAACCCCAACAGCCCGGCGACGACAGCCAAGTCGATCAAAGCAGCCAGGCTACGGCTGACCACGCCCGCAGTTCGTGCCTTCGGATCATCACGGACGGTCATGAGACCCTTGTCTGCGCCCCAGGACCCGGTCGACGAAACCCGAGACCGCATCGTCGGCACGTTCACCCTGAGTGCGTACATCGGTCATTACCTCGGCCGTTACCGAGTTGGTGGAGCCCCGGATGATGGCCGGCAGATCAACACCATTTATCACCTCGTCGGCCAGAGCGACGAGGTCAATGCGGGCGATCACCGTCTCGATTGCCTCTGCGTGCAGACGGTCACGGACGATCGCGGTGAGGTCAAGTTCGTCGAGCACGGCGGCCACGATCAGCGACAACAAGGCCTGCGCCTCGCGCTTGCCGCGCGTGAACAAACTACCCACCACAGGCAGCGCCTCACAGGCCCGATAGACATCCACCAGCACAGACGGTGACGGTGGCGGCCGTTCGGGTAGTGGGGGCAGCGGGGCATTGACGAGAGTCATCAGCGCATCCTCAGTGTGGCGATCCGAGATAAGGGAACTCGGGACGCAAGTCGGTGTGCGGGGGCAAGTCGGAGAGCGGGCTCCGCCGCTTGTTCAGGAAAGCAAGGAGGTAGCCGACGGCGTCGTCGGTCAGAGTGCGGCCATTCGGGTACTTCGCCGGCCGCGACGGATCATAGGTCAGCACGTCGGGAAGCGTGGCCTCGGCTTCGATAGCCGCTATCGCCCCTTTACGGGAGTATCCCCCAGCGCGGGCCATCACATCGATGAGCGGTCCCATCCAGCGTTCCCGGTCGCGATTCGGCTCGCCCGCCCGGTACTCCGTCCGGGTGTCCTCGGTGGCAATAAAGCTGCCGAGTGAGGGATGGCCGACCCTGTCCGCATGGATCCACTGGCCGTCCTTCAACAGGCTGCAACGTCCCCAGATCCGAACGTCCGGGCTGGGGCTCAGGTAGCTGCTAGGTAGTTCGATCATTGTTGCCATGACGTTGGTCTCGGCGTGCGAGTCCCGGCCGGCACCGTCGCGATCGACAAAGGACGGGTCGCCATGGGTGCCCGCAGCGAACGTGAACCCACCAGACTTCACACTCACTGACCGCTCACCGAAAGACACCGCGACATCGCCGAAGATCTGAGAACCGACCGCAGCCACCGTCGATGCCTGCGCACCGACTGCCAGGTAAACATCGACCGTCTGCGCCCCGTCGATGGGAGGTGAGTAGACGAAGCTAAACGCAATGTCGTTGCGATAGTCACCGGTGTAATCGATTCCCAGCCGGTAGACCGCGCCAGGGTGCAGCGGACCGGCGTCAGGGTTGGCAGTCAAGATCAGCACGGTCCGCTCAGGATCGGCGGGCGACTGAAAAGCATAGAGGTCGCACAGGTTCAGCCGCGGATCCCCCAGCGGGGCGCCGGGCCTGGGCCCCAGTAGATGTGTCAACACAGCTCCATCCAACCGCACGGCCTAGATAGGGGTCAGGCCGTGCTTGCGCGCCACGCGGTTGATCTGCTTGTCCCGCAGCAGGTGCATGCACTTGCGCAGCAGCAGCCGAGTTTCGTGCGGTTCGATGACGCCGTCGATGTAGCCGCGCTCGGCCGCGATCCACGGCACCGCCATACCAGTGTTGTAGCCCTCGATGAAGTCGGCCTTGATCTTCTGCACCTCAGGCGTGTTCGGGTCTGGGAAGCGCTTCACCAGCAGTTGCGCGGCACCATCGGCGCCTATCACCGCGATCCGCGCCGTCGGCCAGGCGAAGTTCAGGTCGGCGGTCAGCTGCTTGGACCCCATCACGGCATACCCGCCGCCGTAGGACTTACGTATCGTGATGGTCACTTTCGGGACGCACGCCTCCACCACTGCGTTAAAGAACCGCCCCCCGCGCTTGATGATGCCGCCCTTTTCCTGGTCGACACCGGGCATTGCGCCAGGGGTGTCGACGACGAACACCAGCGGGGTATTGAACGAGTCGCAAAACCTGATGAAGCTAGACGCCTTGTCGGACGCCTCGTTATCGATCGCCCCCGACATGTGCATCGGCTGGTTGGCTATCACCCCGACCGGGCGGCCATCCACGCGAGCGAACGCGGTGATCATCGCCGGGCCGCGCTGCTCTCCGACCGGGAAAACGTCGCCATCGTCGAAGATCCGCAACAGGATCTCCATCATGTCGTAGGCCTGGTTGTCGGCGTCCGGCACGATCGAGTCCAACTCCAGGTCGTGCGGGGTGATCTGCGGCTCCAGACCCGGATTGATCACCGGTGGGTCGTCGAACGTGTTAGCCGGCAGAAACCTCAGGTAGTCACGCACATACTCGAAGGCCGCCGCCTCGGACTCCACAACCTGATGGATGTTGCCGTACCGCGCCTGATTGTCGGCGCCGCCAAGTTCGTCCATCGTGACGTCCTCGCCGGTGACATCCTTGAGGACGTCGGGCCCGGTGATGAACATGTAGCCCTGGTCGCGTACCGCGACCACCAGATCGGTCTGGATCGGGGAGTACACAGCGCCGCCGGCGCACTTGCCGAAGATCAACGAGATCTCCGGAACCAGACCGCGCAGCATCTCGTGGCGGCGGCCCAGCTCGGCATACCAGGCCAGCGACGTCACCGCATCCTGGATGCGGGCGCCGGCTGAATCGTTGATGCCGATGATCGGGCAACCGACCATGGCCACCCACTCCATCAGGCGCGCAACCTTACGGCCGAACATCTCCCCGACCGAGCCCTGGAACACCGTCTGGTCGTGGCTGAATACTCCAACCGGTCGGCCGTTGATGGTGCCGTGGCCGGTCAACACGCCATCCCCGAAGAGCGCGTTAGGGTCACCAGGCGTTTTTGCCAGTGCCCCGATCTCCAGGAAGCTACCGGGGTCAAGGAGCGAGTAAATACGCGCCCGCGCGCTAGGGATGCCTTTCTTAGCCCGCTTGGCAACCGCCTTTTCTCCACCCGGTTCCTTGGCGACCTCAAGCTTTTCGCGTAGCTCAGCCAGCTTCTCGGCCGTCGTCACCGGCGCATGGGGGGGAGATTCTGCTGTCACTTCGCCGTATCTTCCTGTTGCGCCTGAATCTGACTGATCGCCTCACTCATGTGAGCACCGACCTTTGCAATGTACGGCTCGTCGATGGCCTGGATGTGTTCGCCCCCGATGGCAACCACCTCGAGTTCAGCGACGAATTCGCCCCAGCCGCCGTCGGGTTGACGGCTGGCGTAACGCGGTTCGAACATAATCGC
>DAOUYK010000046.1 GCA_030666145.1 Mycolicibacterium sp.
CAGGCCCGGTGCGGGGGCCGGTGGCGGCGGCAGGCCCGGTGCGGGGGCCGGTGGCGGCGGCAGGCCCGGTGCGGGGGCCGGTGGCGGCGGCAGGCCCGGTGCGAGGGCCGGCGGCGGCAGAGGAGGACCGTTGAGGAAGACGTTGCCCCCAGCAGGCGCCTCGGGCTCGGGTGCCGGATCGGGTTCGGGAGCAGAGTGGACGGCCGGCGGCCTAGGCATGTGCTGCGTCTGGTTGTTCTGACTGCCGCTGTAGGTCGACCCGGTCGACTGCGACGGGGGGCTGGCCGGGATGTTGGGCATCGGGATCGACGGCATGTTGAGGCGCTCTTCGGGAATGTCGGGCGGCGGGATCGTTGGCCGGCCGTTGATCAGTAACGGGCCCTTGGCACTGTTCAGTAGCGTCGACCACCCGCCATTGCCCAGCGTCGAGCCGATGCTGCAAGACACCTGATGGCTGCCCACAGCCCAACTAGGTAGTGAAACGGTGCTATAGATCAGCGTCAGTGTTGTGTTCCGCAGCTGTATCGGAGCCAGGTAGGCCTCCGTCATCTCCGTGCATGACTCCTTGATGAAAGTGTCCTGCTCAGACTCGGGCGGAAGTCCGTCCGGGAACTTCTCCGCCAGGTTCACCGCGCCCGTCACCTCCATGGCATGCGGTGCCGAGCAATCGACGGGAATATCGGTGGGCTGGTTAGTGGCCGAGTCGATTCCCAGGCAGGTGCCAGCCGGCCAGACCTTAGATTGGTCGATCTCGGCCACGCTGCCGGTGAACGCCAACTGTTGGTTGTTGGCGCCCGGCAGCTGCAGCCCACAGAGCATCCTGCGTTCGCCCGACTGCCGCCAGGCCTTGTCGCCGGACCACAACATGCTGACGGTGAATCGGCTGTTGGGATCGAAACGCGCCCCCATATAGCGCTTCGCAGCCGCCGAACACTGCTCTTGGCTAATCTGCTGGATCCGCGTCGCGGACGGGGGTTGAGCGTCGGGCCCGTACTCGCTGCCGGGGAAGGCGCGCATGTCCACCGACTCGGCCACCTCGAAGCGGTATTCCTCGGCGCAGTCGACCAGCTCAGCTGCATCTGGTGTGCGGTCGGGCCAGTTGAGGCAGTCGCCGCTCTTGGCGTGATCGAAAGTGTCGTTACCCCGGGGTCCTAGAGAGATCGCGTTGGCGGTGCGGCTGCCGGTCAGATCCGACTGGGGGAGCGCGGTGAGCAATCCCGCAATCAGCAGACCGCCCAGAGCAGTGAGCGCTAGGGCGCGTCGAGTCGAGTCAGCCTGAAGGCTCCGCCGCCACAGTGTTGTGGTCGGCGTCGAGCCCCCCTCAGAGTGTTCGGGTGCCTGCGACATTCGCTCCATTGTGACAGGCACTTCAGGTGCTGTGACAAGTGATGCAGTTGTGGCGTTATGCGGTTGTGTTGCCACTTTGCTCCACCACGTAGGGTTTTGCGCGTGATCGACCTGAAGTTACTGCGAGAAAACCCTGAGGTAGTGCGTGCATCGCAACAGGCCCGCGGTGAGGATCCGGGGCTCGTCGACGCGCTCGCCGAGGCCGACGCCGCGAGGCGAACTGCGATCTCGGCTGGCGACAACCTTCGGGCCGAGCAGAAGGTGGCCAGCAAGCTGATCGGCAAGGCTGCGGCCGACGAACGCGCGACCCTGCTGGCCGCGGCGAAGGGACTGGCCGAACGGGTCAAGGCCGCCGAGTCGGCCCAGGCGGCCGCTGAGAAATCCTTCGCTGCCGCCTATATGGCGATCTCGAATGTCATCATCGGCGGGGTACCCGCGGGTGGGGAAGACGATTTCGTTGTGCTGGACACGGTGGGAGAGCCGCCAGCCATCGAGAGCCCCAAGGATCACCTTGAGCTGGGCGAGTCGCTGGGGTTGATCGACATGGAACGGGGGGCCAAGGTGGCCGGGT
This sequence comes from Mycolicibacterium sp., assembly GCA_030666145.1. Lineage (GTDB taxonomy): Bacteria > Actinomycetota > Actinomycetes > Mycobacteriales > Mycobacteriaceae > Mycobacterium. Next base: position 1,919 of record DAOUYK010000046.1, read on the forward strand.
CCCGGTTCTACTTCCTCACCGGTGTCGGGGCGCTCCTGCAACTCGGACTGTTCCAGCTCGCAGTGCGGGTCGCGGTAGACAACGGCTCCACGCTGATCATCCCGCCGGTGCTGGTTCGTCCAGAGGTGATGGCGGGCACCGGTTTCCTGGGTGCCCACTCGGATGAAGTTTATCGGGTAGAGGCCGATGACCTCTACCTCGTTGGAACCTCGGAAGTGCCTTTGGCTGGCTTCCACGCCAACGAGATCCTCGATCTGTCGCAGGGGCCGAAGCATTATGCGGGCTGGTCGTCCTGCTTCAGGCGGGAGGCGGGCACTTACGGTAAGGACACCCGAGGCATCATCCGCGTGCATCAGTTCGACAAGGTCGAAGGATTCGTCTACTGCAAGCCCGAGGAAGCCGAGGCGGAACATGAGCGCCTCTTGGGTTGGCAGCGTGAGATGCTCGCCCACATCGAGGTGCCCTACCGAGTGATCGACATCGCCGCGGGGGACCTCGGGTCGTCGGCCGCGCGCAAGTTCGACTGCGAGGCGTGGGTACCTTCGCAGGGCACTTATCGAGAGTTGACCTCTACTTCGAACTGCACGACGTTCCAGGCTCGTCGGCTGGCGGTGCGGTACCGGGATGAGAACGGCAAGCCCCAGACAGCCGCAACGCTGAACGGCACGCTGGCCACGACCCGTTGGTTGGTAGCGATTCTGGAGAATCATCAGCAACCGGACGGGAGTGTGCGCGTACCAAAGTCTTTGGTGCCCTACGTCGGAACCTCGGTGATCGAACCTGTGAGGAAAACATGATTGAACTGGATTTTGACGAGCTACGGACGTGGTTCGGATTCGGTGTTGCCGGTAACTTCGCTGGCCATCTGGAGCAAGCGGGGGAGGCCGCCGACTTCGTGAACGTGACCTCCCAGGGGGCCGCTCCCAAAGGCATTTTCCCGTGGTACGCACCGGGTTACGACAGCTTCCTGGGCGAGTTCCCGTTGTCGTGCGACGCAATCAGGCTGCCGAAGAGCCCTGACGCCCTCGATGCCGCATGGAACCTGCAGATCGAGCCGGAGGTCGGGCTGGCCTGTGAGGTCAAGTGGGTGGGTGACACTGTGTCGTCTCTGCAGCCGTTTGCGCTGGGCGCGTTCAACGACTGCTCGATCAGGCGTCCGAACGCAGCCAAGATCAGCGACAAGAAGAACTGGGGTCCGGAGTCGAAAGGCGTGGCGCAGAATTTTTTCGAGATCAGCGATCTCACTCCCGACGGCCCCACCGCCACCCTGCGACTGCTCTGCCATCTACGCACCGCCGACGGCCAGGAGCACGAGTACGGAGTGGATAGTCCACTGCTGGGCTATTCTTATTACGGAGAGGTCTTGCTGGACTGGATAGTCGAGCGACTGGCCAACCAGAAGGGTTCCGCAGAGACTCCGTTGGAGGGTGTCGGTGCTCTGATGGTCGCCAGTGGGCACCCGGCGAAGCTGTTGGTCGGTATCGGCGCCACCAGGTACACCCCGCTAGGTGAGTCGACGTACCTGCAGCCCGGCGACCAGGCCGTCGTGCGCGTGTACGACACCGACTGCGATCTGCATTCAGAGTTGCGGCAGACGGTCTCGGGTTGGGACCCGGCATGAGTGGATCGGTGGCTCAACTCTGGCGTTTCCCAGTGAAGTCGATGGGCGGTACCCGCGTTGACCAGCTGCGCATCGACCGCCGCGGGGTGCATGCCGACCGGCTGTGGGCGGTCCGCGACCTCGCGCACAACATCACCGCATCGGCACGAAGAGCGCCTGCGCTGCTGGGGTGTTCGGCGCGCTATGCGATTGACCCAGGTCCGGACGCGGGTCCGGGTTGTGTGCCGGAAGTGATCGTCACAATGCCCGATGGCAAGGAACTATCCAGTGCTGGAGACGAACTCGACTGCGCCTTGTCGGAGTTGCTTCGTCGCGATGTGCAGTTGACCGCATTGTCGCCGCTCGGCGACACCAGCCTGCACCGGCTGTCAGCACGACAGACCCGCGTCAACTATTCGGCGAGCGAAGTGCGTCGTGACTTCGGGCTCTCCAGTTCTGAAACTTTGCCCGACACGTCGTCGATCTTTTCGACCAGGCAGGTGCTGACCCTGGCCCGGTACGGCACGCCACCAGGCACTTTCGTGGATCTGAGCCCGGTGCATCTGTTGACTACGCACAGTCTGGCAACGTTGTCTGCCAGCGCGAGCACCCGGGACGTGCCCTACGACGTGCGCCGCTTCCGGCCTAACGTGCTGGTCGCGCTCGACCAACCGGCCGGCGGTTATCCGGAGGCCGGTTGGGTGGGCGGTGACGTCGAGCTCGGTTCGGTGGCGTTGCGGATCACCAACCAGAGCATCCGATGTGTGGGGCCCACGCGTGGCCAACCCGGACTCGAACTCGACCGCACGCTGAACCGCAGGTTGGCCGAGTGCACTCAACGGTTCCTCGGCGTCTACGCAGACGTGGCCACCGCCGGGGTGGTGCGGGTCGGCGACGAGGTGCGGGTGCGCGAGCGTACGCCGCCGAGCGCGATTGGGCGGGTAGTCACCGCGGCGGGCCGTATGACCATGCGTCAGCTTCAGCGGATTCTGGAGGCCACCATCTTGCGGGAGCGGTGACGGCCGCTAACTGGACTGCTCCAGCAGGTCCTCGAGCAGTTCGACGAACTGCTCGGGATGCTCGGGGGTGCACGCGGGGTCCAGGCGCATCCCGGCCACATCGAGGGTGACCAACGTCGACTTCAGCGGCCGTCGTGTATCCAGCGGTAGCCAGTGCTTCAGATCCGAGCTACCCCAGAGACGGAACCGGTGGATGAACAGGCCCAGCGGACTGGTGCTGTAGCCACGGATGTCGCGCAGCCGGATGACCTTCGAGGTACCCGACGGGAAATGGTAGCGGCGCAGCGTTAGCGCCTCTTGGTCCAGCTGTATCAGGCCGTCGTCGTAGAATCGCTGCGGGGCGCTCATAGTTTCGCCGATCTGAGTTGGTGCCCCTTTGTGGTCAGGCACTTACCATTCTGCAGATTCCACTGCCACCCGTGGAGGTTGCACGTCAGTGTCGTGCCCTCGACCAAGCCGAACTTCGACAGATCGGCCTTCAGATGTGGACAGCGGCGCTGAATTTCCCAGCCGTCCAACGTGATTGATGCGCAATCATCGTGCGTCTCGGCGAACCAGCCGTCGGCGTAAGCGATCCGCTCGTCGGTTAGGCATTTGAAGAACGTGTACAGGTACTCGTTGTAGCCGCCCACCCGCCAGGCCTTGAAACGCGTGGACAGGAAAACCGTGTTCACCCAATCGGGTTCCTGATCGCGTAGGACCGTCCGGACCAGCTCGGGTGCAATCGCAAAACCGTAACGGAACGTCTCATCCGGAATCACCTCGCGCACAGTACGTTTCGGAAAGTCCAGCACGACGTTTTCAGGTCCCATGCGTATCTCTACGGGGTAGCCGATGCCGTCGCATATCTGATCGCTGGCCAGCATGATCGGTTCGAAAAGCTCGCGCAAAGGCTCCAGCAACGGCCCCCCGGTTGCGGGCGCCCAACCCGACTTCTCGGCGGCCAGCACCGGTGCCATCCGGCGGGCATACTCAGCGATGTAGTCGGCCTTGCCGGAGGTGAAGATCGAACGCACGTCGTTGTTCGGGAGCGGGTGGGTGAGCGAATCTAGTTGTGAACCGGCGAAATCAGCGGACGATCCCGGGATCATCAATAGACCACCGTCATGGCCATGCATCTGCATCTGGTCCAAGAAGACCGCCTGGTCGGGGAAGATGTTGGACGGATCGCCGTGGTCGTCGTTGAGGTCGCGAAGCTCGTCGTCGAGAAAGCAGGGCGGGCCCGCTGATGGGATTACCCAGGTTGCGCCGACCTGAGCGATGTACTGCCGGCAACGATCCATTCCGCGCTGGCGCTTCTGGATCCCGAACGCCGTCTTGGCTCGGTCGGGCATGTCGTAGACCATCGGAAACCAGATCGCCCCGGAGAACTGCAGCATGTGTACGTCGATCTGACCGAAATCGGCGTCGAGGATGTCAAGATCAACCGGGCGCGAATCGTTCATGTTGAACACGGTGGTGACGCCATCGGATACCACCAGGCCTGAGTCGCCGATCGGGCCGTCGGCAGGCGCGCGCAGCGAGATGATCATCACGTCCAGGTCGCCCTTGGGACCGCTTACCCGGTGCTTGACGGAGTCGGTCGTCTCGAAGAACCGTTGAAATCCCAGTTTCTGCAGCTCGCGCTGCAGTTCGGGCACGGGGAAGTCCGGCAGTAGGACGACGGCGTCCTTATTGACGTGTTCACGCAGGTTCTGCGGGTCGAAGTGGTCCTTGTGCAGGTGGGAGACGTAGAGATAGTCCACGTCACCGAGGGCTGGCCAGTCCAGCGCGCTGTTGTCTGGGAATGGAAACCACGAGGCGAAGTAAGCCGGATTGACCCACGGGTCGCACAAGATGCTTCCGGACTGGGTATCGATGCGGAAACCCGCATGCCCAATGCTAGTGACCTGCACAGATGGCCTTTCTGCTGACTACTACGTTCGTCGTTCAGCTTAGCGGGGCGCGACGGGCCCGTCGTTCCACCGAGCCCGGTACGACGCGATGCGTTCGCGGTCCGGCGCCACCTCGTCGGCCAGCAGATGTGCGTCGTCCTCGGGGTAGACCTTGACATACTCGACAGCGGGGTCGGAGCCGACGGCAAACGTCATTCCGCCGAGCTCGTTGACCCACACCGCAGTCACTGACCGGTGTCCGGGGATCGCGGCGACGACTCCCGGTATTGGCATCGGTCCGGTCGGAGCACTCACTACCTTCCTAACTTTCTGTGTACGGGTCGTTGCGCGCACTACGCTGGCAGCTGTGGAACCGGTATACGGCACAGTCATCCAGCTCGCCCGGCTTGTCTGGCGGGTACAGGGCCTTAAGTTCACCATCACCGGCGTCGAGAACTTGCCGCGCACGGGCGGGGCGGTGATCGCCATCAACCACACCAGTTATTTTGACTTCACGTTCGCCGGACTGCCCGCGTATCGGCAACACCTCGGTCGCAAAGTGCGGTTCATGGCGAAGAAAGAAGTCTTCGACCATAAGACAACCGGCCCGTTGATGCGCGGCATGCGGCACATCGAGGTGGACAGAAACAGCGGAGCGGGCTCCTTCGAACAGGCCTGCCAGAAGCTGAAGGACGGCGAGTTCGTCGGTGTCTATCCCGAGGCCACGATCAGTCGCAGTTTTGAAATCAAGCAGTTCAAGTCGGGTGCGGCGCGGATGGCGGTCGCTGCCGGTGTCCCGATCGTGCCGCACATCGTGTGGGGCGCGCAGCGCATCTGGACCAAAGGACATCCCAAGAAATTGTGGCGTCCGAAAGTCCCCATCTCGATCGCGGTCGGCACGCCCATCGAGCCGACGCTGCCCCCGGCCGAACTGACCGCGTTGCTGCACTCGCGAATGCAGCACCTGCTCGAACAGGTGCAGGACAGCTACGGAGAGCATCCTGCCGGCGAGTTCTGGGTGCCGCACCGCCTGGGTGGCGGCGCCCCGACACTGGCCGAGGCCAATCGAATGGATGCCGACGAAGCGGCCGCCAAGGCCGCCCGCCGCACCGCAGCGCCCAAGCTGGACAACGGATCTGCAGAGACGCCGGGGTAAGCATATGGAACCGGTTTTCCGCACGCTCGAAATCGCGGCGAAACTGGCGGCTCGAGCCACAGGGGCGCAAATCACCTATCAGGGAAAGGAACGCATCCCAGCCGCCGGTGGCGCTGTCGTCGCGATCAACCACACCAGCTACGTCGACTTCTTGCCGGCGGCACTGGCGGCCAACCACCGCGGGCGTCGCATGCGCTTCATGATCAAGGCGGAGATGAGCGAGGTGAAGCCGGTCGGTTGGCTCATCCGTCACACCAGCACGATTACCGTGGATCGACAAGCCGGTGCGGCAGCCTACGCCGCCGGTGTGGATTCGTTACGGCGTGGTGAGCTGGTCGGCGTCTATCCGGAAGCGACCATTAGCCGGAGCTTCGAGCTCAAGGAGTTTAAGTCTGGTGTGGTGCGGATGGCGCTGGAAGCGCAGGTACCGATAGTTCCGCTGATCGTGTGGGGAGCGCAGCGTCTGTGGACGAAGGGTCATCCAAGATCGCTGGGGTACAACAAGACGCCTATCACCGTGGCGATCGGCGAGAGCATCGCACCGAATGGCACCGCCGCCGAACACCTCGCCGCTCTGCGATCGGAGATGACCGAATTGCTCCACGGTGTGCAGGCCAGCTATCCGCGCCCGGCGGGGGAGTTCTGGTTGCCACAACGTCTCGGCGGTGCCGCGCCGACGCCGCCTGAGGCTAAGCGCCTCGATGAGGCGGAATTGGCGCAGCGATCCCGCCGGCGGACTGATCGCGCATGACGTCATCTGAGCGGAGCGATAGCCAGAAGCCGGCCTTGATTGCCACCGATGTAGACGGCACGCTCCTCGACGAGGACGAGAACGTCAGCTCACGTAACCGGGCCGCCGCGCGGGCCCTCGTCGACGCCGGAGCGCAGTTCGTCCTTGCTACGGGACGTCCGCCGCGATGGATCCGCCCGATCATCGACCAGTTGGGGTTTGCCCCAATGGCGGTGTGCGCCAACGGTGCTGTGATCTACGATTCGGACGCGGATCGCATCGTCTCGGCCCGCACCCTGTCGGCAGATATTCTCGGCGACCTGGCCGAGGTAGCCACCCGGGTGATCCCCGGCGCGGGACTGGCCGTCGAACGGGTGGGCCGCGGCGCTCACGACACGGCTACTCCCCAGTTCGTCAGCTCGCCAGGGTACGAGCACGCGTGGCTCAATCCCGACAACACCGAGGTGTCTATTGAGGACTTGCTCAGCGCGCCCGCGGTCAAGCTACTGATCCGCAAGGCGGGAGCTCGCAGCGCGGACATGGTCGCTGAACTGGCCAAGCACGTCGGGATCAATGGGGACATCACCTACTCGACCAACAGCGGATTGGTGGAGATCATGCCGTTGGGGATCAGCAAGGCCACCGGTGTCGAGGAGATTGCCCGGCCGCACGGGATCAGCGCCGCAGACGTTGCCGCGTTCGGCGACATGCCCAACGACATCCCGATGTTGGGATGGGCGGGACTAGGTGTGGCGATGGGCAATGCTCACTCCGACGCGATTGCCGCTGCGGACGAGGTTACGGCGACCAACGTGCAGGACGGTGTGGCCCAAGTGCTCGAGCGCTGGTGGCCCTGAACGGGGTCAGATCGGGTTGATCGGCGGGGTGAAGCGTTCGAGCTGGATCGGGGCGAGGCCGGGTGCCGCTGGAGGCAATTCCACCGGGACGGCATCGATTACGCGAGTCACGGTGCCCTTTCCATACTCGAAGTTGAGGGTGCCGTGCTGAAAGTTCTGCACGATCCATAGTGGCTCAGGGATCTCGGCGCTAGTCGGTAGACCCAACGCGCCCCGCTCGAAGCCGAGCGAGCCCCACGCTTTGTAGAGCTCGCCAGTGACGGGTTGGGCTCCGCTCTCGGGAGACCAGTAGATTGCTCCTCGTTCGAAGGTGACGTAGCGTGCCGAGCCCTCCCCGGCGGCTTCGGGCGACGTGGGCCTGCCCAGGTAGCTGTTCATGCCGCCCAACGATTCCCATTTTGCGAAGATCGCACCGCCGCGCAGCGATTCCGCCAGTTGCTCGGCTCCTGGCGGGTCGTTGAATCGCGCGGCGGTGTCGCGGATCTGGCCCATCAACGCGTAGGCGGCATTTCCCGGGCATTCGGTGTTGCCGACATCGCGATGGGTGAAGATCGTCGGGAGTGTGGGCGAAGACCCGAACGGGAATTTGGTGAACGAGCCGCCTTCGGAGGGCAGGACGACCGCGCCAAGGGGGTCCACGCCCGCTTGGCCCAGCACCCAGCCGAGAAGTCTTGCCGTGGTGCGTAACTGGATCGGAGTGGGTGGAACCGCGTCGAAGTTGCCGAGCATGGCCGCACCCCAGGTGTTGTTGTTAAAGCCGCCTGTGTGTGCCCCTTCAACCGGTCGGGTCATGCCGCCGGCGCGGCCCTCGAAGACCTGCCCGTACTTGTCGACCATGGCGTTGTACGCGATGTCGCACCAGCCCAGTGTGAGGGTGTGATACTCGTAGATGGACCTGACTATCCCCGCCGAGTCGCCGGGCGTGTACTCGTTACTGCCGGCGGTGTGGTGCACGACGCCCGCCTGAACCCTGTTGTCGTAGCGAGGGGCACCGCAACGCAGTCCTTCGTCTGCGCCCCACTGTGCGCGGTTGATGATGTGCGGGGGTTGTCCGGGAGGGAGAGCAGCGTTTGGCAAGGGCAGCAAGTCCGCCGGGGCCTCTGGGGGGCTGATCAGTACCGCGGTGATGTTCTGCCCGAACGGCTGCTCGACATTGGCGGGCGCATAGCCCAACGCCGGCCTGCCTTCGTCTGCTTGAGCAGGTTCTGCGGCGGCCGGGTTGGTGAGCGGTGCATCGGCGGGGCGGGTCACGGCGATCTGCACGGTGGTGGTGCGTCCCACGAAAACAGGAGTGGTACCTCGTAAGCCACCCCGTCCCGGCTGGTCAGGGCCGACACCCTCTAGTTGCTCGGCTTCATACCAGGGGCCCCAGGACCCGTCTTTCTTCTTGGCGCGCACTCGGGCGGTGGTGTCGGTGAGGTCCGGGGAGGTTAGCGCGACCATCGAGAACGGGGTGTCCTGGTGTATCTCTCGGATCGTCTCCCCGCCTGGCAGCCCGGCCAGCTGCTGGTGAACCATCTGGGGGCGTTCGGCGCTTGGTCGGCGGTCATCGCTGGGCATGTCGGTGAGCGCCCAGGGCAGGACGACTGTTGCCACCAGTGCGGCAAACAGGATCAACGAGGCGGGACGGCGATACAGCACGGGCTAATGTTACGTATGTGTCAGATGATACGGGTGTTTCGACACGGGTGTTTCGCTGGCAAAACCGGACTGCCGGCATCTGCAACGGCACCGCAGAGCATGCTCATGCTTCTGCGGTGCCGTTCAGGGGCAGGACTAATGGGGGATGCGGGGATTACTCGCCGGCCTCGGCGGGTACCGCTTCAGCTGCTCCGAGCGGGGCTTCAGCCGCGCCAACCTCTGCAGAAGCCGTCGCAACCTCGGCGGATGCGGCCGCCAGGGGCGCGGCCTCGACCGGGTTGGCCGCCTGCATGATTGCCGGCATGATGAGCCCCTTGAGCAGGTCGATGACTTCGCCGGCTCCCAGCTGATTGGCGGCGGCGCTCAGATCGCCGAGCAGGCCAGTGCTGGCGGAAGCCGGGGCGGCCAATGACGGATCGCCGAGGATCGGGTACCCCCCCAGAGCGGGATCCAGACCGATCGGTGCGGATATCGGGATCTCGCCGCCGATGGGTAGGCCGGCTGTGGAGAGCGGGGCAGCCCCCAGTGCGGGCGATGTTGTCAGGCCCGGTGTGGTCAGGCTCGGCACGGTGAGCCCGGGAGCGGTCAGCGATGGTGTGGTCAGGCCCGGCGTGCTCACGCCCGGCACGGTGAGCCCGGGGGAGGTCAATGACGGTGTCGTCACTGAAGGCAGGGCAGGAGTTGTCAGGGTCGGTAGCGCTCCGGTTGGGCTGGTCAGCGCAGGGTTGGTGAGCGCTGGATTGGCCAGGCCGGGGTCGGTCAGTGATGGCGCTGTGGTGAGCCCTGGCATTCCCAGGCTCGGCGCCGTCGTCTCGGAACCGGTCAGCGAGCCCGTCGGCATCGGCGGCAGGTTGATGCCGAACTGCGACAGACCTTGCGAGAGGGCCGACATTATCTCCCCCGGTAGATCGAGGATGCTGGTGGCCTGCGCGAACTCCCGGTGTTGCGGTTCACTCTCGGGTGCCGCGGACAGTTCGGCAACGGCAACAAGTGCCACTGGGCCCGCGACCGCCAGAGCGGCGGCTGCGCTCAAGGCTGTCGAGAGCCGGCGTCGGCGTCGGTTCGGCACGGAAGTCTCCTCAATACATGGACGTAGAAAATCTGCTACGTAGAAAATCGGCTACCTAATGCGGCTAGCAGTGCGTGGTTCTTCACTCGCAGTCGATGGTACGTATGTGACTGGTGGTACCAGAGTGGCGATATGGAATCGTGAGCAAACTGCGACCTGCGCGGCTCAGTCAACTCGGGTCTGGCCGTCCTGGTCGGATACCCTTGCTGCCGATGATCTCTCCAGATCCCCGGGTCGCGACGGGCCCGCCCGCCGATTCTTCCTCCCGGGTCGCTTCACTCCTGCCCGCCGCCGACGACTTCGACCTGTTCGTCGTCGGCTCTGGGTTCTTCGGGCTGACGATCGCCGAGCGTGTGGCGACGCAATTGGGCAAGCGAGTCCTTGTGCTTGAGCGGCGCTCGCACGTTGGTGGCAACGCGTACTCCGAACCCGAACCCGAGACCGGCATCGAAGTGCACCGCTACGGCGCACACCTCTTCCACACCAGTAACCAAAAGGTGTGGGACTACGTTCGACAGTTCACCGAGTTCACCGGGTATCAGCACCGCGTGTTCGCGCTACACAACGGGCAGTCCTACCAGTTTCCGATGGGCCTGGGCTTAGTCAGCCAGTTCTTCGGCCGGTACTTCACCCCGGACGAGGCGCGGGCGCTGATCAGGGACCAGGCGGGCGAGATCGATACCGCGGATGCGAAGAATCTCGAAGAGAAGGCCATCTCGCTGATCGGTCGGCCCCTGTACGAAGCGTTCGTCAAGGGATATACGGCCAAACAGTGGCAGACCGACCCCGCTGATCTTCCGGCTTCGGTGATAAATCGGCTTCCGGTCCGCTACACCTTTGATAATCGCTACTTCAACGACACCTACGAAGGTCTTCCAGTCCAGGGCTACACAGCGTGGCTGGAGAACATGGCCACCGATGACGGCATCGAAGTGCGGCTTGGGACCGACTGGTTCGACGTCAAGGATCACTTGCGGGCCGCCAACCCAGCAGCCCCGGTGGTGTACACGGGTCCGCTTGATCAGTACTTCGACTATGCCGAAGGGCGCTTGGGTTGGCGGACGTTGGATTTCGAACTTGAGGTGCTCCCCATCGGAGACTTCCAAGGCACGCCGGTGATGAATTACAACGACTTTGAGGTTCCCTACACCCGTATCCACGAGTTTCGACACTTCCACCCGGAACGGAACTATCCGACGGACAAGACGGTGATTATGCGGGAGTTCTCGCGGTTCGCCGACGATGAAGATGAGCCGTACTACCCGATCAACACCGAGGCTGACCGCGCGGTGCTTGCTGCCTACCGCAAACGGGCAATCGCGGAGACGGCCTCATCGAAGGTGCTGTTCGGTGGCCGTCTGGGCACCTACCAGTACCTGGACATGCACATGGCGATCGCCAGCGCACTGAACATGTACGACAACATCCTTGCGCCGCACCTGCGCGATGATGCGCCATTGGTCGCTAACGGAACGTGAACCCGAGAATGAAGGTAGTGGACCATGAGTGACATCCCGTCCGGTGCGCTCGACGCCGGACAGTCACGGGCAGTCAGCCTGTTGGCCCGCGTCATCTTGCCGCGCCCCGGCGAGCCGCTCGACGTCCGAAAGCTCTACATCGAAGAGTCGGACACCAACTCTCGGCGCGCCCATCCACCGACCCGCACCGAACTCGAGATCGGCGCCGAGTCCGAGGTGTCCTTCGCTACGTACTTCAACGCCTTCCCCGCAAGTTACTGGCGCCGCTGGTCGACACTTCGATCCGTGGTGCTGCAGGTGGAGGTGACCGGGTGCGGCCGGGTGGACGTCTACCGCACCAAGGCCACCGGCGCCCGCATCACCGTCAGCGGAGACGCATTCGCCAGCGATGAGGGAGATTTCGCGGTGGTGGAGTTTGAGATCGAACTCGACCCGTTCGAGGATGGCGGCTGGATCTGGTTCGATATCACCACCGATACCGCGGTCACGCTACGCAGCGCCGGCTGGTACGCATCGTCGCCGGCCCCTGGTCGGGCCAATGTCGCCGTAGGCATTCCAACGTTCAATCGGCCTTCCGATGCTGTCAACGCACTGGCCGCATTGACAGCAGATCCCTTGGTGGACCAGGTGATCAGTGCAGTAATCGTCCCAGACCAGGGAATTAAGAAGGCCAAGGACCACCCGAGATTCGCCGCGGCAGCAGCCGCGCTAGGCGACCGGCTCTCGATGCACGATCAACCCAACCTCGGCGGATCCGGTGGCTACAGCAGGGTGATGTACGAGGCGTTGAAGAACACCGATTGCGAGCAGATCCTGTTCATGGACGATGACATCCGGATCGAGCCGGATTCGGTACTTCGGGCGTTGGCGATGAACAGGTTTGCCAAGACGCCGACGTTGGTCGGCGGGCAGATGTTGAACCTGCAGGAGCCGTCGCATCTACATGTGATGGGCGAGGTCGTCGATCAAGCGAACTTCATGTGGACCAACGCGCCCCATACCGAGTACGACCATGACTTCGCCAAATATCCCCTGGTTGGCGAAAAGAGCCGCAGCAAGAAGCTGCACCGCCGGATCGATGTTGACTACAACGGGTGGTGGATGTGCATGATTCCGCGGCAGGTTGCCGAGGAGTTGGGCCAGCCGTTGCCGCTGTTCATCAAGTGGGACGACGCCGACTACGGGTTACGTGCGGCTGAGCACGGCTACCGCACAGTGACACTTCCTGGTGTTGCGATCTGGCACATGGCGTGGAGCGACAAGGACGACGCGATCGATTGGCAGGCTTACTTTCACCTACGCAACCGATTAGTCGTCGCCGCTCTGCACTGGGATGGCAGCACTGCGGGGTTGGTGCGATCCTCGATCAAAGCCACACTGAAACACCTACTATGCCTTGAATATTCGACAGTAGCGATCCAGAACAGGGCAATGGCAGACTTCCTCGCCGGTCCGGATCGCATCTTCTCCATTCTGGAGTCCGCTTTACCGGATGTACGGGCAATGCGCGAGAACTATCCGGATGCTGTGGTGCTGCCGGCGGCGACGGCGCTGCCGCCGCCTTCAGGTAAGAGCCGCCGGGCCGTGAAGATCCCGACGGCGAAGCCCGCCATCGTGATTCGCCTGCTTCGCGGTGTGGCTCATCAATTGACTGCACACGACACCGCCCATCATCGGCGACCCGAACTCAACGTCGCCGCCCAGGACGCCCGCTGGTTTCTACTCTCTCAGGTAGACGGTGTCACCGTGACGACAGCGGACGGCCGGGGCGTGGTCTACCGGCAGCGGAACCGGGCGAAGATGTTCGAGCTGTTGCGAACGTCGGTGCGGCAGCACGTTCTATTGGCCCGCAGTTTCAACCGGATGCGTAGGGTGTACCGCGATGCGCTGCCGGGGCTAACGAGCAAGCAGCGCTGGGAGGCGGTTCTGAATTCGGGTGAGCAGCGAGCCGTGGAGTCCTGTGATGGCTGAGCCGGTGGTGGCGCCCGAAGGTGAAGACCTGGCATTGGTCGTCATTCAGTCGGCGGTTGCCGAGAAGCCCGGGGTGCTGGCCGGCGCCAGGGCGCTCTCGCATTTCGGTGAACACAGCATAGGTTGGCTGGTGCTTTCAGCTGCCGGTGCGGTGGTGTTCCCTAGCCGCCGCCGTGACTACGTGGCTGCCGGAGCAGGCGCGTTTCTCGCACATGCCTGCGCTGTGGTGATCAAACGCGTGGTGCGCCGACAACGTCCAGACCACCCGGCGATCGCGGTCAATGGGGGCACGCCGAGCCGACTAAGTTTTCCGTCCGCACACGCGACCTCCACGACCGCGGCATCGATGCTGTTGGCGCGGCCCACCGGCCTGCCGCTGCCCGCCCTGCTGATCCCCCCGATGGCGCTGTCCCGCTTAGTTCTCGGTGTCCACTACCCAAGTGATGTGTTGAGCGGCATCGCAGTTGGGGCGGCGGTGGCGAAGGTAGTCGGCGCGGTGGCCGACAGGTCGAGGAAAGGTTGCCAGCAATGAGCGCATCCGAGGTCGACCAGAGCACCGGCTCGACGGCCGGTCCCCCGAAGAATCTCCCGGTGGGGATCATCAAGGCGATTAGGCCCCGTCAGTGGGTGAAGAACGTTCTGGTTTTTGCAGCCCCGGTCGCTGCGCTCGGCGACGACCGTTACGTTTACGACTACCGCGCAGTGCTGCTCAAGGTGCTTCTCGCGTTCGTCGTTTTCAGCCTGGCAGCATCGGCGGTGTACCTGATCAACGACGCCCGCGATGTCGAGGCCGACCGTGCCCACCCGACCAAACGGTTCCGCCCGATCGCGGCGGGAGTGGTGCCGCCGTGGCTGGCATATTCGCTAGCGGGCCTGTTGGGTGCGGCGTCACTGTCGATCTCGTGGATGGTCACCCCGAACCTCGCGGCGGTGATGGCCGTCTACATCACTATCCAATTGGCCTACTGTTTTGGGCTCAAGCACCAGCCGGTCATCGATATCTGCATCGTGTCGTCGGGCTTCCTGATCCGCGCCATTGCCGGTGGCGTTGCGGCGGGGGTGCCGCTGTCGCAATGGTTCCTGTTGATGATGGCCTTCGGTTCGCTGTTTATGGCCGCGGGAAAGCGTTACGCCGAACTGCAACTGGCCGATCGGACCGGCGCCAAGATCCGTAAGTCTCTGGAGAGCTATACGAGCTCGTATCTGCGCTTTGTGTGGACCCTGTCGGCGACAGCGCTGGTGCTCTGCTACGGACTGTGGGCATTCGAGCGTGACGCAACGGGCGGCACCTCCTGGTTTGTGATCTCCATGATCCCGTTTACGGTCGCGATCCTGCGCTACGCCGTCGACGTTGACGGCGGAATGGCAGGTGAGCCAGAGGAGATCGCGCTCAAGGACCGGGCGCTACAGCTGCTGGCGTTGGCCTGGATCGGAACCATTGGTGCCGCAGTCTTCCTCAGCTGAGCGCCCCAGCGACCCTGCTGCGGGCCCACTGACCATCGCGTTGGCGGGCCGGCTGTCCCGTTGGCCCGCCTTTCCCTACGACGTCTCGGCTCGAATCAGTCTCTGGGCGAGTGTTGCGGTGGT
>DAOUYK010000077.1 GCA_030666145.1 Mycolicibacterium sp.
GCTCGGTTGGTCACGATGCACCACGCGACGCACGGTGACATCGGGGTAGCGCTCTTGCCAGCCGGCCATCCGCTCGGCCAGCAGCATGTCCTCCTCGGGTTGAATCTCATTCCAGCCCGCCCCGGGCAGTTCATAGCCCGCGTCGCTCCAGGTGTGCACGGCGACCAGGTCCACACCACGGCGCGAGGCCTCGTCGACGCCCATCGCGGTGGCAAGCTCGGACGCCGGGGAGCCGTCGATACCCACGACCACCGGCGCCTGCGCCGGATGCGGGATCAACGGGTCCTCGTCGTGGATCACCGCGACAGGACAGTGCGCATGCTGAACAACCCCGGAACTGACCGACCCGAGCAGCCGACGTTCCCACTTCCCCAGTCCACGCTTGCCGACGACGATCATGTCGGCGTCCTTGCTGAGGTCGGAGAGGGCCTGTACCGGCTGCCCCGAGATAATTTGCTCCTCGCCCCGGAAGCCATCGGCGCCCCTGGTCGCGGCTTCGGCGACGCCTCGCGCGTCGGCCAGAGCCTCGCGCGCAGCCTCCTGCTCGTCTTCAAAGAAAGCGGAGGGCAGCGGGACCTGAATCCAAGACTGCACGGTCGCGCCAGGAAGCACATACACCAATGTCAGCGGGACACGCCGCAGGGCGGCATCGAGAGCAGCCCAGTCCACGGCCACTCTCGATGGCGCCGATCCATCGACCCCGACGACGATCCCGAGAGCTCCGGATTGGGTAGACATCCGCCCTACCTCCTCATGTGTGGCCGGCGACCATGCCGCCGGGTAACTCAACGCTATCGCCGCGCAACAATGCATATAAGAGGGCGACGGTCACCGCGACGATGGGACGAAAGTCCTTCGTCCCTGCGCAATCGGCGTGGCCTACAATCCCATACAAAGGAAGTGAGCAGGCGTGCTACGGCCATCGGATACTTCTGTCGAAATCGCCGAGCAGACCAATCCGCCTAGAGGTTGGCAACGAATCGGACAAGGGCGTTGTTGGAAAATGCCCTTCTACCCGTACGAACGATAGCCGGTGGTGGCCATGAATTCAGTCCAGAGCGAGGAGTTGGTGGTCCTGCTTGATGGCGCGGGCCACCAGATAGGCGCGGCGCCGAAATCGGAGGTGCATCACAGCTCGACACCGCTGCATCTGGCCTTTTCCTGCTACCTCTTTGACGACACTAACCGGGTGCTGCTGACCCGACGTGCGCTGGCCAAGAAAGCATTCCCCGGCATCTGGACCAACTCGGTCTGCGGACACCCCGGGCCCGGGGAGCCGGTATCGGAGGCGGTCACCCGACGGGCAACCCACGAACTCGGCATTGACATCGCCGAACTGCGCTGCGTACTTCCCGACTTTCGATACCACGCGTTCGACGCTAGCGGTGTGGCCGAGAACGAGATCTGTCCGGTCTTCTGCGGCCGCATCGCCAGCACAGTGAACCCCGACCCGGCCGAGATCATGGACACCGCATGGGTCACGTGGGATCAGCTGCGGGCGGCCGCACAGCTTCCCTGGGCGATCAGCCCGTGGGCCGCCGAGCAGATCCCGCTGCTTGATGAGGTGGGCATCGGGCGGCTCTGATCGTAGCGGGCATCATCGGCGCTCGGCCAGCGTTCGCAGCAGCGCCGATCGACCACGATTGGGAACCGTATGGATGACGTGGCCCGCCAGACCGAAGCCCTCTAGGAGGTGATTGGCCGCGACCCATCCTGTAGTCGCAGCGCGCTCCATCAAGGCGACTGGGAGGTCAACACGAATTCCGTCCCCCGCCAACACCACTCGAGGTTCAGGTGTCCGCACCCCGGGCCGCCGGGCGAAATCCCCCGGGGCCAGACGAGGACAGTCATCGCGGCGCAACAATCGCTGGCCAAGTATGGAAGCGCCGGTAGTTTCGGGATACAGCTCGTGCATGCGCGCTACCAAAGCGTGGCGCACCTCCTCGTCGGTGCCGGTAACCGAGTAGGCGTGCAGTTCCACCACTGAACCGCCGGTGCGCGCGGCCCACTGGGCCGCCTGAAGTTCGTACCGTTCCAGCACGCCGACAAGATCCAGCGGCGGGCGGCCACCGATACCCATGAACGGTGCTCGATCGCTCCGGACCGGGCGATCCAACCACAACCGCAGCACCACAAATGGTGGCGCGTTGTGCAGATCGGCAACCTGCCGTCGCCAGTCTTCGTCACCGAGTCCCGGCGATGCCGCCACGATGCGCCGCAAGCCGGTGACGTCGGTTGCCAACGCCACCGCATCGGCGGTGAACCCGTCACCGCTTGCGCAGGCCACCTGCATATCGGACGCCGCTGTGAGGCTCTCGACTGCCAGCCCGGTGTGGAAACGCACACCAGCGGATTCCAGATATTGCCGCAGCGGGTTCCACAGTGCGACATCGAAGTTAGCGTTCGCCACGTCGAACAACAGGCCTTCGCTCGACCCGAGGAAGTAGATGTGGAACATGGTGGCCAACTCGGCCGCCGACAGTTTCTCCGGCTCGGCGAAGAAACTGCGGGCAAACACTTCAAAGGCCAGATGCCGTGCTGCAGCGGGAAAGTTGATGTCACGAAGGAACGTACCGGCATCCATGTGATCAAGCTCGTCATACGTGCGCGGCACCGACACCATCGCCAGCGGCGCTGCTGCTTTGAGGTCGAGTCGAGCCATATCGCGTAGCCGGAATGTCGGACTGCGTAGCGAAAAGGCCAGCGCGTTCAACAGCGGGGTGTGCGGCAAACCGCGGAACGTGTCGCTGCGTCCGGTCGCGTCGATCAACGGATAGTCGTCGACCGGCGTGAGCGCCGTCAGGTGTGGATCAGCACGGCGCAGAAGTGATCTCAAGTTGTAGTACTGGCGAAAGAACGCGTGGAAACCGCGATTCATCGCCGTCGTCGAACCATCCGAGAGGGTGTCGGTCCATCCCCCTACCCGCCCGCCGAGGTAGTCGTTTGCCTCGATGACATCGACGCTGACGCCCCGCTCGCTGAGTCCGGTCGCGGCGGCAAGACCGGCGATTCCGGCGCCGACGACAACGACGCGGGGCACCCGGTCAAGTGAGCCGGCATCGCTTCGACCCGGTCGGGCAGGCAGCGTTTGACGCAATCGATCTGGCTGGCTCATCGCTGCTCGGCCACCTCGGAGACCTCCGACGACCGAGGCTGTGGGCGCCGGCGCTCCCAGAGCAGCAGTACTGCGGTGACCAACGCGAAGCCGAACAGGAAGTCCTCGATCGGTATGTCGAGCGGGAAACGGATCCCGGTCATGTGCTGTTCGTTGTACAGGACGATGGGAGCACTGAGTTTAGTCAACCAGCCGTCGACCGCAATCTGGAAGCCCAAGACGATCACCATGGAGATCCAGTATGCGGGCCGGCGGAACAGCCCGGTGCGCCACACCCGGGTTTCGAGGACCCACACCGCAATCACGGCAAGAACCGCCGGAAGCGTGTAGCCGAGCCCACTCATCGGTTCGCCCTCCTCTCCGTACGCCAACGGCTGCGCATCGAGAGGATGAAATCGACCGCCGAGTAGGTGAGCAGGCCGCAAACCGGAATCACCACGAAGAACAGCACTTCCTCCAACGGCAGGTCACCAGGCGCTATCAGGCCAAGAATGAAACGCGGGTTGTACCACCATACGTCGGCGGCAACCGCGATGACATCCCAGACCAGGAACACCGCAGCCACCGGGAGCAGGGCTGCGAGCAGCCGTCGTGGCTGACGATAGACACCGCGACCGAACAACTCCAGCGGAGCGGTGATGAGAAGGCATGCGCCGAGAACGATCAGGTACTGCCAGCGGTCCACACTCACCTGCTCCCGTGTCGCAGCCGTGCACCCCACGACCGCACGATTCCGCCACCTGCGACAGTGAGCCGTCGGGCTTTACCAACTGTGGCACGCTCGCTGAAGATCTGGAAATCGATCTCCTCGATGCGCTGCAGGATTTCTGAGTACAGCGTGAACGCCGCAGCCACGCAGGAGCGCGACGCTGGGGCCAGCTTCCCGATGCCTGGCTGGGCTTTGGCATACACCTCCCGCGCTGCGCGGTGTTGATCCACCAGTGCTCGTCGCACCCGAGAGTCGGTGCGCCCGTGACTTTGGCACCAGCGCAGCAGATCCCGGTCAACACCGTGGACAGCGAGTTCGTCGGCGGGTAGGTACACCCGGCCTCGACGCAGGTCTTCGTCGACATCCCTGAGGAAGTTGGTGAGCTGAAACGCCTTCCCGAGTGCTGCGGCATGCGGGGCCGCGTCCTCCCGCGGCCCAACCGTGCCCAATATCGGCAGCAACTGCAGTCCGATAACCTCGGCTGACCCATACATGTAGCGGTCCAGCGCTGCCCGATCCGGATAGTCGGTGACGGTAAGGTCCATCCGCATCGACGTCAGGAAGTCGTCGAAGAGACTCCATCCGATGTTGTACTGGCGCGCGGTGTGCACGACCGCGGTCACCGTCGGGTCGTCATAGCACGGTCGGCCTTCCACCAGGGAATTGAATAGCTTGGTAGACAACTCCTGGAGCTGCTCAGCGCGCACGTCGCTACCGCGGTCGTCAAAGTCGTCAAGGATGTCGTCGGCGCGCCGGGCGAACCCGTAGAGCGCGTGCACCGCGGGCCGCTGCCTGGGCGCCAGCAACCGGGTGGCCAGGAAGAAGGTCTTGCCGTGGCGGGCGTTGACCTTGCGACACCGTCGGTAGGCCTCGCGCAGTGACGGGTCGCGTAGGCCGGCCGCGTCGAGCTCGGATCCGATCATCGTTGGGCTACCTCTCGATCAGTACGGCGTGTGGATAATCCGGTGATGCGGTCGGCGGCCAACCGCCCCGACAGGACGGCGGTCGGTACGCCCACCCCAGGGACGGTGGAGGAGCCGGCCAGCACCACGTTCTCGACGCCGCGGACAGTGTTGGCCGGCCGGAATGGTCCGGTCTGGCCGAAGGTGTGCGCCAACGCGAAAGGTGTTCCCGCGGCCATGCCTTGGCGGGCCCAGTCGGCGGGCGTAACTACGTGCAGTATCTTGTGATCACCGCCAAGCTGAGGTAGCCGTTCGGCTACCGCGCCCAGTATATCCTCGACGTATTCCGGCCCGGCGACATCCCAATTTACCTGTCCCACAGCCATGTTCGGCGCAGGCGCCAACACGTAAAGCAGGTCGCGGCCCGGTGGCGCCAGACTTGGATCACTAGCAGTCGGTCGGGTCACCAACAGCGACGGATCCCGCATGACGCGACCGTGGTCGATGATGTCGGCGAAGGTCTGCTGCCAGGCGTCGCCAAACACTATGGTGTGATGGTCGACTTCGGAATCGACTGCCCGGCAGCCGACATGTGCGACCACCGCCGACGGTGCCGGACGCAGTGTCAGCAACCGCCGGGGTGTGCGGTCCAGCAGTCGGTAGGTGTCAGGCAGCTCGGTGGTGAGCACGACAGCGTCGGCAGCGATGCGCTCACCAGTCTCCGTACGAACCGCGGTGACCCGCGAGCCGCTGCGTTCAAGCTCCGATACCGTTGATTCAAAGATAATTTCGACCCCAGCGGCGGTTGCGGCGGCGGCCATGGCGTCGGGTAGTGCCCGCATCCCGCCACGCGGAAAGTACACCCCGGCAATGGTGTCCATGTAGGCGATGACCGCGTACACAGCGAGCGCGCTCTGCGGCGGCACCCCCGCGTACAGCGCCTGAAAAGTGAACACCCGCAGCAGCCGATCATCGGCAAGGAAACGACGCATCGCCTTCTCCCAGCGCCGGAATCCCCCCAGCGCGACCAGGCGCGCCAGCTGCGGCGTCAGCAGGGACAGCGGCGAGTCGAAATTGGCGGCGATGAAGCCGTCGAACTCAGTGCGGTAGAGCTCGGTGAGCCACGCGCGCAGACGCAGGTAGGCATCGGCTTCCCGAGGCCCGGCGAACTGCTCGATCTCGGCGACCATGGCTTCGGGCTCGGTGTGCACGTTCAGGGAGTTACCGTCGGCGAACATCGCCCGGTAGGCGGGGTGCACCGGAAGCAATTCAAGGCGGTTTGTCAGGCTGTCACCGACTGCGGACAGGGCGTCGTCAATGATGTCGGGCATGGTCAACACCGTTGGGCCCGTGTCAATGCGATAGCCGGCTATGTCGGCCCTTCCGACTCGGCCACCGGGGACCGCGCCCCGTTCGACGACGGTGACGTTGCGCCCCCGCCCGGCCAGATACAGTGCGGCAGACAACCCGGACAGTCCCGCCCCGACAACGACAACCCGGTCGGTCTTTCCCTCAATGCTGCGCATCAGGCGGCCCTTTGGGTGCAGATAACGGCCATGTCTTCCAACGCATAGCGGGCGGCATCGGGGATGTCCACCGAATCCAGACGATCCAGCGCACGCTTCAGACGCTCGTCGATGAGCTGTTCCATCCACTGCGCGGCGCCACTGAGAGTGATGAGCGCCCGCCACCGTTCAGCGTCGCCGGGGCTCAACTGCGGGGTGCTCATCAGCTCGGAGAGTTGACGCCGCAGCATGCTGTCAGCGAGCTGATAGGCGGCGACGACGACACTGGTCGCCTTCTGCGCCGTCAGGTCAGTGCCCACCGACTTCCCGGTGAGCGTCGGTGAACCGAAGACGCCGAGCAGGTCGTCCCGCAATTGGAAGGCTTCGCCGATAGCGGCGCCGTAGTCACCGAGCGCGCCGACAACCTCTGGTGAACACCCGGCCATCGCCGCGCCGATCTCCAAGGGCCGGCGCACGGTGTAGTTGCCGGACTTTCGCCTCAATACGTCGAGCACCTCGTCGAGCGTCGGGAAGGCGTGCGCATCGTTGACCAGATCGGCGAACTGTCCGATGGCCAGTTCGACGCGCATATCGTCGTATCGGGGCCACACTCGCGCGAGTGCCTCGGCACCGATTCCGCTCTCCCGAAGCATCTTCTCCGCCCACACCAGGCACAGATCGCCGAGAAGCACAGCAGCTGACTCGCCGAATCGTGCCGAGGCGCCCGTCAGCGCACCGTCGCGATGCCAATCGCCGAACAACACATGGGCCGCAGGCCGCCCACGACGCATTGTTGATTCGTCCATGACGTCGTCCTGCATGAGGGCAAACGCATGAAATAGCTCGAGGCTCGCCGACGCGCGCAATGCCGAATCATCTTGTCCCGCGGCGCACAACCAACCCAGATACATGAACGTCGAGCGCACGCATTTGCCACCGTCGACGAACCCCAACAGTATCTCGTTCGCAATGTCCACCCGCGCCGAGCCAAGGTCAGTCCTGCACTGCCCGGTCACGAAGTCACGCAGCGCTGACCGAACAGCGAGGCATACGTCGTCGCGCCAAAGCACAGGAACCCCGGCGACGTTTTGTCCGCGGCTTCGGTGGACGTGAGGCCCCGGCGGGACCAGGGCGCGTGCTCCATCGTCGCCCCTGTGCAATGGCGCCGCTTTCGTGCACTGGCCAACCTGGACATCTGAAGGAAATCGATCTCGCATGTTCGACAACTTTTCGTTCCCCGTTCAACTGCTCGGCCCGGAACTTCGACAGTAACGCCGAATCCGCTCCGTTGCGGACTGGGCGTGCGTAGGTCATTCGGAGCCGTAACGGATTTGGCTGGGTTACCGACAAAGAAAGTTTTGCCAAGCCTTTGACCACTACTTATGGCGCACCGGCGACACTTCGCTGACACCGATGCGGCTGTGCAGCCGCGCCAGCGGTGCAGGCGCCCACCCATTCCAGCGGCCCAGTATCCGCCTGAAAGCCGGTACCAGGACCAACCGTACCAAGGTCGCGTCAACCAGAATCGCGACTGTAAGACCTACCCCGAACATCCGCATGAACGAGACCTCTGAGGCGATAAGGCCCGCGAAGGAGATCGACATGACCAGTGCGGCGGCGGTGATCACCCGCCCGGTGCGAGCCAGGCCGAGGGCAACGCTGTCATCCATGTCGGCGCGAGTCCGTTGGCTGGCCAGCCAGTACTCGCGAATCCGCGCGATCAGGAAGACCTCGTAATCCATCGACAGTCCGAATGCTATGCAGAACAGCAGGATGGGCATGGTGGCGTCCAGCGCACCGGTGGGTGTGGTTCCGAACGCGCCCAGATGGCCGTCCTGAAAGATCCACACCAGAGCGCCAAAAGCGGCGGTCAGCGAAAGAACGTTGAGGACAAGCGCCTTGACCGGCAAAACAACGCTGCCAGTCAGCAGAAACAGCAGTGCGAACGTGACGATAGCGACGACGCCCAACACCAGCGGCACCCGCGAGGTAATCGCCGCAACGCTGTCCCGGTGGATCTGGGCCAGCCCGGTGAAATCGACGGGACGCTCCCCAGGCGTCGCTACCTCGCGCAGCCGGTCGAGCTGAGTATCGGAGGCCGATGAGAGCAGCGGCACTCCGGTGCTCACCGTCAGCAAGGCGCTGCCATCGGCGACCCCCGCAGCGGCCCCGGGGGGCCCCACCTTGGTTCCGTCGTTGAAGCTGCCGGACGGTGCGCTGACCGAACCTACGTCAGCAACCGTCGATAATCGAGCGGCGTACTGCTCTATTTCGGATGCGGTCAGGCCTGTTGCGTCGGGGATCACGATGGACACCGCATTGGCCGAGTCGTCGGCGAAACCCTCGCGCATCCGGTCGCCGACCTGATGGGCCGACGCTGTCCCGGGAAGAACCCGATCGTCGGGGAAACCCCACGAGATTCCCAGAAACGGCAGTCCGGCCACGATCAACACCGCCGAGCCGGCCAGCGCAATGGGCACGGCGCGCCGCATCACTGATTTCGTCCACCGGTACCAGAAGAGTTGCCGCACCGGCGTGGCGGACGGTTCGCCGCGGCCGCGCAGTCGGCGGATGGCGCGGCGCACGTCGTAGGCGTCGAGGCGACCCCCGAGCACCACGATTGCCGCCGGGGTAACGACCAGCGCCGCTAGTGCGCACAGCGCCACCGTCGCGATGCCCGCATAGGCGAACGACTTGAGAAAGTACATCGGGAACAGAACCATGGCGGACAACGACAGGGCCACCGTCGTCGCCGAGAACGCCACGGTTCGGCCCGCGGTCAGCATCGTCTGGATCAAAGCCTGGTCTCGCTGCGCGCCCCCGGCGATCTCATCGCGATAGCGGCTGACGATCAGCAATGTGTAGTCGATCGCCAAGGCCAAGCCCAGGGCCGTCGACAGGTTGAGCGCGAAAATCGAGACGTCGGTGCCCAGCGCGATCAGTCGCAGGAGCGCCAGCGAGCCGACAATCGCCAGCCCCCCCACCCCCACTGGCAGCGCCGCTGCCAGCAGACCGCCGAAGATCCATACCAGTACTGCGAAAATGAGCGGGATCGCAATCGCCTCCATCAACAGCACATCACGACCGAGCTGGGAAGTGATCTGCGCTGTCGCGATCGCGGTCCCGCCTGCCTGCACGGTCACCTCGGGGTGCTGACGCTCTACCAATTCGGTCACGCCGTCCGACAGTGCTTGCGCCCGCTGCGGCGCCTCTTTCTCACCCCCCGAAATGCCGGCAATGACCAGCCCCGACTTCGCGTCGACGCTGATGAGACTGTCCGCAGCCGCCGGCGGTGCCGTCCAGGCCGAGACCAACCCCCGGACCCCCATATCCTGGGGCGCGTTGCTGAGGTAGTCGGCGATGTCTGCGCCCGCCGCACGGGCCGCCGGGCCGGACACCCCGTCGGACGCGGTCACCAGGAAAATCAGCTGCCTCTCCGATTGACCGAACTTGTCGACGAGCAGTTGGGTCGCCCGGGAGGATTCGGCGAACGGATCCTGAAACCCTCCCGCCGACAGACTCTTGGTCACCGGAATCGCGAATACCCCTGCGATGACCATCAAAAGCACGGTGGCGGCCAGGACTCGGCGCGGTGCGGCGATGGCGAGCCGCACAATGCGGTAGAGCACCGTCTTCCTGGCGCAGATATTGCGGTGGCGGCCTACTCCCATGTCAGGCCTTCGGAGCAGATCGCTGTTCGGCTCTGTCTCGATCGCGATCGGTTCAAATACCGCCACCCCCCGTGGGCGCCCAATCATCGTTGACACCTGGCTAAGTGTTACCAGGCTAGGCGCTACCCGGCTAGGTGCTGCTAGGTCTCTTGGCGCTATCTGAGCTTCTCACGAGACGATCCTTTCCCGCACCCCCTGCGGATATGCCGAGAATGCCGACAGAGCGTCCGGATCTTCGGGCAGCAGACCGTCATGGATTAGAAGGCACCCGAGGCGGTCAGTTCTTTGGAGGGTAGCCCTTTCGCCGCGGCCAAGTTCGGTAGCGAGTGTGTGCAGCCATCGTCGGAATTGAGCGGATTCTCCGGCTCCGAAGACTGCCTTTTCCGCAATATCTACCGTCCGGCCGACAGGGCTAAAAACATTCTGCTCGTGGTGGTTTGGATCCCCGGCGGCGGATTCATCGTAGGATCCGGCACTGAGCCCGTGATGAACGGCACTGCCCTGGCGAATCAAGACGTCATCCTGGTCACCATGAACTACCGCCTGGGAGCGCTGGGATTCCTACGCTACCAAGGCAATGCCGCTGCGATTGACGGGCTCTTCGCGATCCTGGACCAACTACTCGCGATGAAGTGGGTCACGGAAAACATCGAGAGCTTTGGCGGAGATGCTGAAAAGATTACACTTCTCGGCGAGAGCGCCGGATCTATGTCCACCGGGCTACACCTATTCTCCGTACCCGAGAGCAACGAACTATTCCGAGCGGCAATCATGGAATCAAACATCATGAGTGTGCCGTGTAACACGCCAGATCAGGCGCAAAAATACGGCCAGGACTTTGTCAACCTGCTCTGCAGTGCCTACTCCGAAGACCGAACCTGCCCAGCGGACGGCCAATGGCTGTGATCGCTTTCCACACAGCAGATTGCCCAAGCTCAAAACCTCACGTTCCCCGCCGGCGGAATCAGTGGTCGGCTGCTTCCTGGAATGCGAGCGGGTACTGCATGGAATGCAACAACCAACGTTAAACCGGTCACGGGGCAACCTATCCAGGGGTTCAACGAAGGTTCCAAACCGAAACCGTACGTCTTCGGCGTGAACCACAACGAAGGGGTCTTCTTCCTCCCAGCGGCCCCCACGATGACGCCCCAAGAATACGAGCAGGCGGTAGTCCAAACCTTCGGCGCCCCTCTGGCGCGCGAAATCATGGCCTACAGTGAGAACGGAAAGAAGCTCTACAACTCCTCGGGCTACGAGCCACTGCCAGTTGGCGGGATGACCTCCGCTAGCCAGGCCCTCGGACAGCTACAGACTGACTACGACGTAGCCGCAGCAAACATGAAGTCCGCATCTCGGGCCCTGCCCCAGCTAAGGGAGGCTGGAGTACCCTCCTTTGGCTACCATTTCCTGCAACGTTCAGGATTTAACTTCGCCGGGATGGAGCGCTGCAATGAGCTGTCGAAGAACATCTTCCATACAACGGAAATGCAATATGTCTTCTCCAACTTCCTAGAAAAACCGCAGAAGGCGAATTCAAACCCGTCAAAGACATCACCAACGCGGACAGGGCACTAGCCCACGCGATGACACAAGCCTGGGCAAACTTCGCCGAGAACCCTGAGCAAGGCCTCGGCCACCCCAAGTTGACGGCCGCGAACAGCGACATGTACGTACTGTGGGACACACCGGTCACCACTGGAAACCTGATCCCTAAGGCCCGCTACGATTTCTGGGAACCCATCCTCCCCTGAACGGGACCGGAACTACTGTTTGGACCGTACTGCAGAGCCCGGGCCGATGGTGGCCCGGGAGAAGGCTCGTGCGTGCTGGCGACGCGAGTTTGACAAGCAATTGAGGTAGTCAGATGAGATTCGTGAACGTCATCGGCCTCAGCGCTCGCTGCCTTGGCGCGATGGCAGTCTTGGCCATGCTGTTGAGCCTTCCCCTGCCCCCTGCGACGGCTCAACCCTGCCCAGACGCCGAGGTAGTGTTCGTCCGTGGCACCAACGAGCCACCTGGTGTTGGGCAGGTCGGGCAGTCGTTCCTCGATTCGCTGCGCTGGCAAGTCTTTCCCCGGTCAGTCGGGGAGTATGCGATCAACTACCCCGCCAGCGGCAACTTCGGCAACCACGCTGAGTTCTTAGGGAACGTCGCCGATGGCATTCGAGATGCGAGAACTCGAATCGAGTTCATGGCGGCCCACTGCCCGAACACCAAGCTGGTGCTTGGCGGATACTCCCAAGGTGCAGTTGTAGCCGCCTACACCGCCTCCGACCAGTTGCCTTCGGGCGTGCCCGCCGCGTCCCTGCCCCCGCCGATGGCGCCGGAGGTCGCCAACCATGTCGTCGCCGCAGTCCTGTTCGGAATGCCTGCGGGTCAGGTCTTGCAGAAGTATGGGGC
>DAOUYK010000023.1 GCA_030666145.1 Mycolicibacterium sp.
GCCGGTGCGGTGCTCGCCGCGCTGACGTTGTTCCCGATCGGTCGGCTCGGCTGGGGTGCGGTGGTCGTCGCGTTCTTCGTACTGGCCGACATGCTTGATGGTGCCATGGCCCGCGAACGCGGTGGCGGGACTCGGTTCGGCAGTGTTCTGGACGCCACCTGCGACCGCATCAGCGACGGTGCGTTGTTCTGCGGGCTGCTCTGGTGGGCTGCCTTCGGGCGCGAAAGCGCAGAACTTGTGGTCGCGACGATGATCTGTCTGGTGTCCTCGCAGGTGATCTCGTACATCAAGGCCCGCGCGGAGGCCAGCGGTCTGTCGGGCGACGGCGGGTTTATCGAGCGGCCCGAGCGCCTGGTCATCATCTTGACCGGTGCGGCGTTCTCCGACCTTCCGTTCGCCTCGCTGCCGTGGCTGCTCGACGTTGCCATGTGGATACTCGCGGTGGCCAGCGTGGTCACGATAGGGCAGCGGCTGCACAGCGTGCGGAGGTCGGTCGGGGCGATGGATCTGCTCCAGGTGACCGACACCAGCGAGAAACCTGAGACCTACGAACCATGACCCGGCATCCGGCTAAGTCGAACAGCGACCGTGGCGCCCTTGTCCGGTCCCGGGGCTCCTGGGGTGGCCGGCTCACCGATTGGGGGTATGCAGCCGGTTGGCGACTGGTGCGCGCTGCACCGGAATTCTTGGCACGCAACGCGTTCAGCGCTGGTTCGCAATTCGCGGCGCGCAATGGCGGACCTGAGCAGCTGCGCAAGAACCTGGCTCGAGTGATCGGGGTGGCGCCCGAGCAGGTGCCGGATGAGCTGATTCGTGCTTCGCTTGCCTCCTACGCCCGATATTGGCGGGAGGCGTTTCGGTTGCCGTCGATGGATCACGCGGAGCTGGGCAAGCGGTTGAGTGTGCAGGACATCGAAATGGTGTGGTCGGCGCTGGAGTATGGCCGCGGGGCGGTGTTGGCGTTGCCGCACAGCGGCAACTGGGACATGGCAGGAGTATGGCTGGCGCAGAACTATGGCACGTTCGCCACGGTCGCCGAGCGTCTCAAGCCCGAGGCGCTCTACCATCGGTTCCTTGCCTACCGGGAGAGCCTGGGTTTCGAGGTGGTGCCGCATTCGGGCGGCGAGCGGTCGGCGTTCGACGTGTTGTGTGATCGGCTCGGCGACAATGGGGTGGTGTGTCTGATGTCTGACCGCGACTTGACCCGCAGCGGAGTGCATGTTGACTTCTTCGGCGAGCCGACCCGGCTGCCCGCGGGTCCTGCCAAGCTTGCCCTTCAGACCGGCGCGGCGCTGTTTCCGGCGCACTGCTGGTTCGAGGGGGATGGTTGGGGCATTCGGGTGTACCCGGAGCTGGACACCTCCTCGGGCGACATCACAGCCATCACCCAGGCATTGGCGGACCAGTTCGCCCGAAATATTGCCAGGCACCCCGCCGATTGGCACATGCTGCAGCCGCAATGGCTAGCCGACCTGTCCGATGAGCGCAGGGCCCGGCTGGAGGCGACGTGAGATGGGTAGCCGCATGACGAGGCGGCGGGCCTGATGCGCATCGGCATGGTCTGTCCGTACTCCTTCGATGTGCCCGGTGGAGTGCAGTCACACGTTCTGCAGCTTGCGGAGGTGATGCGGGGCTATGGGCATGAGGTCAGCGTGCTCGTACCCGCCTCCGCCGAAGCGCATGTCTCGCTGCCCGACTATGTGGTCTCTGGCGGCAGGGCCGTGCCGATTCCCTACAACGGGTCAGTGGCCAGGCTGCGATTCGGTCCGGCCACCCACCGAAGAGTGAAGAAGTGGCTCCAGCAGGGCGAATTCGATGTGCTGCATCTGCACGAGCCGAATGCGCCGAGCCTGTCGATGCTGGCGCTCAATATTGCTGAGGGCCCGATCGTGGCAACCTTTCACACATCGACGACGAAGTCGCTCACCTTGTCGGTGTTCGAACCCATTCTTCGACCGATGCACGAAAAGATTGTCGGCCGCATCGCGGTATCGGATCTGGCCCGGCGCTGGCAGATGGAGGCGCTGGGCAGCGACGCCGTCGAGATCCCCAACGGTGTCGACGTCGCATCGTTCGCCTCGGCGCCGCCGCTGCCGGGGTATCCACGTCCTGAAAAGACTGTGCTGTTTCTGGGGCGCTTCGATGAGCCGCGCAAGGGAATGGCCGTGCTGCTCGCTGCGCTGCCCGCGCTCGTCGAACGATTTGCCGATATCCAGATCCTGGTCGTGGGGCGTGGCGACGAGGACGCGCTGCGCGCCGACGCTGGCCCGCTGGCGCATCACCTGCATTTTCTGGGCCAGGTCGACGATGCCGAGAAGGCGTCGGCGATGCGCAGCGCCGACGTGTACTGCGCCCCTAATACTGGTGGAGAAAGCTTCGGAATAGTGCTGGTGGAGGCCATGGCGACGGGCACCGCGGTGGTCGCCAGTGATCTGGACGCGTTTCGGCGGGTCTTGGACAACGGCGGGGCCGGGCGATTGGTGGCTGTCGACAATTCGGCAGAACTGGCGGCCGGCCTGATCGAGGTGCTCGCCGACGACGCCGTCCGGGCGGGATATATCGAGTGTGCAACCGAATCGGTGCAGCGCTACGACTGGTCTGTGGTGGCAAAACAGATAATGCGGGTCTATGAGACGGTGGCGGGCGCGGGCGTGAAGGTGCAGGTCGGGTCGTCGGCCAGGAGCGAAGCGACCGGGGGGTTGACTTGATCCCATGGGTAGCTGCGTTCGCGATCATGATGGTGGTCGCCGCTGTGCTTGGGGTGGGCCTGTGGGCGTATCAGACGGCCAACCGGCTCGACCGGTTGCACGTGCGCTACGACCTGTCGTGGCAGGCCCTCGACGGGGCGCTGGCCCGGCGTGCGGTAGTGGCGCGCGCGGTGGCGGTTGACGCCTACGGTGTAGGGCCGGACGGCAAACGGTTGGCTGCTTTGGCGGACTCCGCCGAGCGCGCGTCGTGGTTGGGCCGCGAGGTAGCCGAGAACGACCTGTCTGCGGCGCTGGCCAGGGTGGACCCGGCGTCGTTGCCGCTGCCCTTGGTCGCGGAGTTGGCCGACGCCGAAGCACGCCTGTTGCTCGCTCGCCGCTTTCACAATGACGCGGTCCGCGACACTCTGGCTCTGCGCGAACGCCCCTTGGTGCGCGCCCTGCGGCTCGGTGGAACAGCAGCGCGGCCAAGCTATTTCGAGATCTCCGAGGGTGGGGAGGTGTCGACGCGCGAGGAGATCCCGGCACCCACCCGCCGGTCGGCTCGGGTCCTGCTACTGGACCACGATGGCGCCGTGCTGCTGTTGTGCGGTTCGGATCCGGCGGCCTCGGGTGGGGCCGCGCCCGCGCCGCGGTGGTGGTTCACCATAGGTGGTGCAGCCCAGGCGGGGGAGTCCCTGGCCCAGGCGGCGGCGCGCGAACTCGGGGAGGAGACCGGCCTGCGGGTGGCGCCTGCCGACATGATCGGCCCGGTCTGGCGTCGAGACGCCCTCATCGACTTCAACGGGTCGGTGATTCGTAGCCAGGAGATGTATTTCATACATCGGACGAAGCGGTTCGAACCCTCGGATTCAGGCCGCTCGGGCCTGGAGCGGACCTACATACATGATCACCGTTGGTGCGATGCGACAATGATCGACGAACTGGCCGCCAACGGGGAGACCGTGTACCCGCGGCAGTTGGGTGAGCTTCTCGACGAGGCGAACGCGCTGGCCGACGCCCCGGAGGTCGTGCTCGCACAGGCACTGCAATCGATCAGGTGACGGGCTGTCTCGGCCGCGCCGGATCGATGACGTATGCCGCCGCCTCTAGACTGGATCAGTAGCTATTGAAGGAGATTACGGTGGAATCCGAAACGCCTCGGGAAGGCCTGGGGGTGCCACGCGCGCGCGGGACCGCGCGGGTCAAGCGCGGCATGGCCGAGATGCTCAAGGGCGGCGTGATCATGGACGTCGTCACTCCTGAGCAAGCCCGTATCGCCGAAGGGGCGGGCGCGGTAGCAGTGATGGCGCTCGAACGAGTCCCCGCCGATATACGGGCCCAGGGTGGCGTGTCACGGATGAGCGATCCTGACATGATCGAAGGCATCATTGATGCGGTCACTATCCCGGTGATGGCCAAGGCGCGGATCGGGCACTTCGTGGAAGCCCAGATTTTGCAGAGCCTTGGCGTCGACTATGTCGATGAGTCGGAAGTGCTCACCCCCGCGGACTATGCGCATCACATCGACAAGTGGAAGTTCACAGTCCCGTTTGTGTGCGGGGCCACCAACCTAGGTGAGGCGCTGCGCCGCATCTGCGAGGGTGCGGCGATGATCCGCTCCAAGGGCGAAGCGGGCACCGGAGACGTGTCCAACGCGACCACTCACATGCGCATGATCGGTGGCGAGATTCGTCGTCTCACATCGCTGCCTGAAGACGAATTGTTTGTTGCCGCAAAGGAACTACAAGCTCCCTACGATCTCGTGGCTGAAGTCGCGAGGGCCGGAAAGCTGCCGGTCACGCTATTTACCGCGGGCGGAATCGCTACCCCGGCTGACGCGGCAATGATGATGCAGCTGGGCGCGGAGGGTGTTTTCGTCGGCTCGGGCATCTTCAAGTCCGGTGACCCGGCCCAACGGGGCGCGGCGATCGTGAAGGCCACCACCTTCTACGACGACCCCGACGTGCTGGCCAAGGTGTCTCGTGGGCTGGGTGAGGCGATGGTCGGCATCAACGTGGAGGACATCGCTGCCCCGCGCCGACTCGCCGAACGGGGCTGGTAGCTGGTAGACGGGGTTGACGAGCTGCTTGCGCGACGAGCGATGATAAGCATATGGCGATCGAAGAGATCCTGGATCTGGAGCAGATCGACTCCAATATCTATCGCGGCGGCGTATTTAGCCCGGAGTCCGGTTTCCTGCAGCGCACGTTCGGCGGCCATGTAGCAGGCCAGTCGCTCGTGTCGGCGGTGCGGACCGTCGCCCCGAAGTTTCAGGTGCACTCGCTGCACGGGTACTTCTTGCGCGCTGGCGACGCTCGGTGGCCGTCTGTCTACACGGTTGAGCGGATCCGTGACGGCAGTTCGTTTTGCACGCGCCGGGTGGCCGCGATCCAGCACGGTGAGACGATCTTCTCGATGGCGGCGTCTTTCCAGGTCGAGCAGAGCGGCATCGAGCACCAGGACCTGATGCCCGTAGCGCCGCCGCCGGACGACGTTCCTGACTTCAGGGCCGGCAGCGGGGTGTTCGACGATGCCAGCTTTCGGCAGTTCGATGAGTGGGATGTGCGGATCGTCCCGCGCGAGCTGCTCAGCATGCGCGAAGGCAGGGCCTCTCAACAGCAGGTTTGGTTCCGGCATCGCGATCCGCTGCCCGACGACCACGTGCTACACATCTGCGCGCTGGCCTATATGAGCGACCTGACGCTTTTGGGCTCCGCGCAGGTCAATCACAGCAAGGTACGGAAGCATCTCATGGTGGCGTCGCTGGACCACGCGATGTGGTTCATGCGGGCGTTTCGGGCCGACGAATGGCTGCTCTATGACCAGTCATCGCCCTTCGCGTGGGGGGGACGCTCGCTGACCCAAGGCAAGATTTTCAACCGGCGCGGGGATATGGTCGCGGCCGTGATGCAGGAAGGGCTAACGCGCTATCCCCGTGACTACACGCCGGGCGGCGGGTGAGCCCCCGGATCGGGGTCCTGGCACTTCAGGGAGATACCCGCGAGCATCTCGCGGCGTTGCGTGCCGCCGGTGCGGAGGCGGTGACCGTGCGGCGGGAGAGTGAACTAGACCCGGTGGACGCGTTGGTGATTCCGGGCGGCGAGTCCACCGCGATGAGTCACCTATTGCACGATGTCGAACTCGTGGAGCCGTTGCGTGCCCGGCTGGCCGACGGCATGCCGGCCTACGGATCATGCGCGGGGATGATCCTCCTGGCCACTGAAATCCTCGATGCCGGTGTGCCTGGACGCGACGCCAGGCCTCTGATGGCGATCGATATCACGGTGCGCCGCAATGCGTTCGGTCGTCAGATTGATTCTTTCGAGAACGACATTGCATTCGCTGGGCTCGAGCACCCCGTGCATGCCGTGTTCATCCGGGCGCCGTGGGTGGAGCGAGTGGGCGCCGACGTGCAAGTGCTGGCGCGCGCAGCCGGTCACGTTGTGGCGGTGCGGCAGGGCCGCAACTTGGCGACCGCCTTTCACCCGGAGATGACCGGCGACCGTCGCGTACACGCGCTGTTCGTCGACATCGTCGCGGGCCGCGCCTGAGGCATAGGCTGCATCTTACTTAAGAGTAAGTTTAATGCCGTTTCAGTGCGGCTCACCTGAGCATCCGGGGTGCTCGATGGGCTGAGGTGAGCCCTCGGAGTGGTCCACTCGTTATGGGGCTTTGTTGCCAGGTGTTTCGGGTAGGAAGAATCAGAAGCAGCCAATGGTCAGCAAGAGGTTGACTAACCCCAGGCGTTAGAGACGCCGGGACCCGCTTCACCGGCTATGGAGTCGCCGCTTGGCGGGCGAGCTTAGCTGCTGCTAGTGGGCGATTTCTGTGGATATGCCGCGGGATCGCGGAGCTGTGTGATTTTGGTTGCCATGAATTCCAAGGTTTCGAGGGAGGTTTTGAAGGCGACGTCGGGGTTCAGGTCGTGGTAGATCGTGGTGACGATCGTCGGAAGCGTTAACGCGGCATCGGGATACTTGTCGACGTCGATTCGTGCTGCCGCCTCGTCGGCGGGTACCCCCCGATCGAAAAGTGCACCGGCGCGTTCGTACAGATATGACCAGAACGCCGTACCGACGTCAAGCGCCGCGGTGATCTCGTCACCGCTGAGTACCGGACCATGCCCGGCGATGGCGACCTCGGCGTCGAATGCCCTGCGGGACAGTGTAATCGACGAAGGTCCGTCCCCGGGGGAGAAGCAACTAATGATCAGCTAAAGGTTGACCAACCCCAGTTGTTAGAGTCGCCGCCTGCCTCCGAACTATCGGTTCGTCTCCGAGGCAGAGCCTCACTGCGCGAAGCCCGCGTGATCATCTAAGGCTGGCGCGCCGACTACAACGCCAACAGGCCCCACACCGCCCACCGCGAACACGCCTCAACCGAATCCGCCTTACAATGGACCACGACCACGGGTCCCCCTCAGGGCGGCGACTACAGCGGTTGCGTGCGGCCGCACTGCAGGCGCGGTGACGGCGGAACGCCCACGTAGACTCGTCAATCGGACTTTGACGCCGGTGAAAGAGGTAGTACAGGTATGAGCGGCCATTCCAAGTGGGCCACCACCAAGCAACAGAAAGCTGTCAAGGATGCGCGCCGCGGCAAGGAGTTCGCTCGGCTGATCAAGAATATCGAGGTGGCGGCCCGAACTGGCGGTGGTGACCCAGCCGGTAATCCCACGTTGTACGACGCGATTCAGAAGGCCAAGAAGACCTCGGTCCCCAACGACAACATCACCCGCGCCCGCAAGCGCGGCGCGGGTGAAGAAGCCGGCGGCGCCGACTGGCAGACCATCACCTACGAGGGTTACGGTCCCAACGGCGTCGCAGTGCTCATCGAGTGCCTCACTGACAACCGCAATCGCGCCGCCAGCGAGGTTCGCATCGCGATGACGCGCAACGCTGGCAACATGGCCGACCCCGGTTCGGTGGCCTACCTGTTTACCCGAAAGGGTGTGGTGACGCTGGAAAAGAACGGTCTCACCGAGGATGACCTGCTGATCGCGGTGCTCGAGGCCGGCGCTGAGGACGTCAATGATCTGGGGGATAGCTTCGAAATTATCTCCGAGCCAACGGATCTGGTTGCGGTGCGCACGGCGCTGCAGGACGCGGGTATCGACTACGACTCCGCGGACGCCAGTTTCCAGCCGTCGGTGACGGTGCCCGTCGACCTCGACGGCGCCCGGAAGGTGCTCAAGCTCGTCGACGCACTCGAGGACAGCGACGACGTGCAGGACGTCTACACCAACATCGACATACCGGACGACGTCGCGGCTCAGCTCGACCAGGACTGACTAACCGGGCGGGCCGCGACGGACGCGCGGCCGGCTAGAGGCCGGGTATTCGGCGCGGGCCGGTCCGGAAGCGGGCGTGTCCCTGCACTGGCAGATGAGTCAAAGACGCTAAGCTCTCGAACAAATGTTCTGACGAAGGGGCTGGCGTGCGGGTGATGGGAGTCGACCCGGGGCTGACGCGGTGCGGGCTCTCGGTCATCCAGAGTGGTCAAGGCCGTCAGGTCATCGCCCTGGACGTCGACGTGGTGCGCAGCCCTGCCGAATTGCCCCTGGCGCACCGGCTGCTCGCCATCAGCAACGCCGTCGAACACTGGATGGACACCCACCAGCCTGACGTCATCGCGATCGAGCGAGTGTTCTCCCACCAGAACGCTTCCACCGCGATGGGCACCGCCCAGGCTGCCGGTGTGATCGCGCTTTCTGCGGCCCGGCGTGACATCGATGTGCACTTCCATACCCCCAGTGAGGTCAAGGCCGCCGTCACGGGCAATGGACGAGCCGACAAGTCGCAGGTTACCGAGATGGTCACGAAAATCCTCACCCTGCAACAGAAACCGACGCCCGCTGACGCCGCCGACGCGCTGGCGCTGGCGATCTGTCACTGTTGGCGGGCGCCGATGATCGCCCGGATGGCCGAGGCGGAGGCCAGGGCAGCTGATCAGCGGCGCAAATATCAGGCCACCCTTAAGGCGGCGAAGGCTGAGGCGAGGTCGGCGCCCGGCCGGGTGGCACGGAGCGCGACATGATCGCTGCTGTGAGGGGTGAAGTGCTCGACATCGCACTCGACCACGCGGTCATCGACGCCGCCGGTGTCGGCTACAAAGTGATGGCGACCCCCGCGACGCTGGCGACTCTGCGTCGCGGTGCTGAGGCGCGGCTGATCACCGCGATGATCGTGCGCGAGGACTCGATGACCCTGTACGGGTTCGCCGATGCCGACGCCCGCAACCTGTTCCTCACCCTCATCGGGGTCAGCGGGATCGGGCCGAGCATCGCGTTGGGCGCGCTGGCGATGTATGACGGTCCGACGCTGCGTCAGGCCATCGGCGAGGGCGATCTCACCGCATTGACGCGAATTCCCAAGGTAGGCAAGAAGACCGCCGAGCTGCTGGCGCTGACGTTGCGGGACAAGGTGGGAGCGGTGGCTTCTTCCACCGGCTTCGCCGGGGCCGGTGGGCACACCGTGCGCGCCCCCGTCGTCGAAGCACTCGTCGGGCTCGGATTCGCGGTCAAGCAGGCCGAGGAGGCCACCGACAAGGTGCTCGCCGATGACCCCGATGCCAACCAGGCGAGCGCCCTGCGCGCCGCGCTGTCCATGCTGGGCAGGAAGTAATGGGCCGATTCGATGATCCCGACCAGCAGGAGGGCGAGCAGCGCGAGGTGACGTCTGCGCTGACAGTGGGCGAGGGCGATATCGACGCGAGCTTGCGGCCACGGTCACTAGGGGAGTTCATCGGCCAGCCGCGCGTTCGCGAGCAGTTGCAATTGGTGCTCGAAGGAGCCAAGAACCGTGGCGGTGCCCCCGACCACATCTTGCTGTCGGGCCCCCCTGGTCTGGATAAGACATCGCTGGCGATGATCATTGCCGCCGAGTTGGGAACCTCGCTGCGCCTCACCTCCGGCCCTGCTCTGGAGCGTGCCGGGGACCTCGCTGCGATGCTGTCCAACCTCGTCGAGCATGACGTGTTGTTCATCGACGAGATCCATCGGATCGCCCGTCCCGCCGAGGAGATGCTCTATCTGGCGATGGAGGATTTCCGCGTCGACGTCGTCGTAGGCAAAGGGCCTGGCGCCACGTCGATTCCGCTGGAGGTTGCGCCCTTCACGCTGGTCGGTGCGACCACCCGGTCGGGCGCCCTGACGGGTCCACTACGTGACCGCTTTGGATTCACCGCGCACATGGACTTCTACGAACCCGCCGAACTGGAACGGGTGCTGGCCCGCTCGGCGGGCATCCTCGGCATCGAGTTGGGCGCCGATGCCGGAGCCGAGATCGCCCTCCGCTCGCGAGGTACACCGCGCATCGCCAACCGCTTGTTGCGTAGGGTTCGCGACTACGCCGAGGTCCGCGCGGACGGCATCATCACCCGCGAGATCGCCAAGTCCGCGTTGGCGGTCTATGACGTCGACGAACTCGGCCTGGACCGGCTCGACCGTGCGGTGCTCTCGGCATTGACCCGCAGCTTTTCCGGAGGCCCCGTCGGGGTGTCCACGCTCGCTGTAGCGGTGGGGGAGGAAGCGGCCACCGTCGAGGAAGTATGTGAGCCTTTCCTGGTGCGCGCCGGGATGATCGCGCGAACCCCGCGCGGGCGCGTCGCCACCGCTTTGGCCTGGACGCACCTGGGTATGACGCCGCCCGGCGTGGCCGGTGGTCTAGGCCAGTCCGGTCTGTTCGAATGATGGGAACCAGAAAATGAGCAAGGAGTCAGCATGGTTATCGCCGGTTTGATCGTGGCTGCGCTGGCCGCCGTGCTACACGTCTACATCTTCTTCATGGAGTCAATAACCTGGACCTCGGCTCGAACCCGTGCCGTCTTCGGTACCACCAAAGATGAGGCCGAAACCACTCGTCTGCTGGCCTTCAACCAAGGCTTCTACAACCTGTTCCTTGCGGTCATCACCGTCATCGGCGTGGCGGTGCTCTGCAGCGGCGCCACGGCGGTGGGTGCCGCGCTGATATTCGCCGGAGTGGGGTCGATGCTGGCAGCCGCGGTGGTGTTGCTCGCCTCAGCGCCCGACAAGGCCCGCTCGGCGGTCATCCAGGGATTCTTGCCGCTCATCGGGATCGTTGTGCTTTTGGTCGGGTTGGCGCTGTAGTCGGGCCGACCAGTGACACTTAGCCCGTGTAGGCCATGACGTGCTTGATGCGGGTGTAGTCCTCGAGCCCGTACATCGACAGGTCCTTGCCGTGCCCAGAGGACTTGTACCCGCCGTGGGGCATCTCGGCGACGAGCGGGATGTGGGTGTTGATCCACACGCAGCCGAAGTCGAGTGCGTTGGACACACGCAGCGCCCGTGACACGTCCTTGGTCCAGACAGACGATGCCAGCGCGAACTCCACGCCGTTGGCCTTCTCCAACGCGTCGACCTCGTCGGTGAATGACTGCACCGTGATCACCGGGCCGAAGATCTCCTGCTGGACCAGCCGATCGTCCTGTAAGAGTCCGCCGACCACAGTCGGTGCTACGTAGAAACCTTGGCCGCCCTGCCGATTGCCGCCGGCGGCGACCGTGGCGTGCGAGGGGACATCGGAGAAGAAGGACAGCACCCGCTCCATCTGGTTGACGTTGTTGACCGGCGGTACCCAAGCGTCCTCGTCGTCGGCAGCGCGTCCGAATGTGGTTGTCGCGGCTTCGGCCTGTTCGGCCAGCGCGGCGGTCAGCTCCGCGGTGATCGAGGCGTGCGCGAGCACCCTGGTGGCAGCCGTACAGTCCTGTCCGGCGTTGAAGTATCCCGCGGTGGCGATACCCTCGGCGGCCGCAGAGAGATCGGCGTCGTCGAATACGATCACCGGCGCCTTACCCCCCAACTCCAGGTGCGTGCGTTTGAGGTTGGCGCCGGCGCTGACCGCGACAGCCTTGCCCGCCGCCACCGATCCGGTGATCGCCACCATTTCCGGTGCCGGGTGGCCGACCAGGTTGGCGCCGGTGACGCGATCGCCGCTGACGACGTTGAGCACGCCCGGGGGGAAGTGTTTTGCCGCCAACTCAGCAAGCATTACCGTCGTCACCGGCGTGGTGTCGCTGGGCTTGATGACCACGGCATTGCCGGCTGCGATTGCTGGGCAGATCTTCCAAATGGCCATCATCATCGGGTAGTTCCACGGCGTGACCTGCCCGATCACACCGACCGGTTCACGACGGATCCACGACGTGTGGTCGGGCAGATATTCGCCGGCCGACTTGCCCTCCAGAATCCTGGCCGCACCAGCGAAGAAGCGGATCTGATCGACCATGGCAGGTATCTCCTCCGCCATGGTCACGTGTATCGGTTTACCGGTGTTGCGGCTCTCTGCGGCAACGAGATCCGATGCAGCCTTCTCGACATCGTCGGCAAAGTGGAGGAGCGCTTTCTGTCGGTGGGATGGAGTTGTGCGCTTCCATTCCTTGAACGCCTTGGTCGCTGCCCTGTAGGCGTTGTCGATGTCGTGTTCGTTGGAGACCGGGGAGGTCCCGTACTCCTCGCCGGTGCTTGGGTCGACCAGCGGCATGGTCGCTCCGCTTACGGAGTCGACGAACTCGCCTCCGATGAAATTCTGGACGTTGGTCATATCAGCGGCTCCGATAGGGGTATGTGAATCAGAGGTCGGCGAGAATGTGGGCGAGCACGTCTAGGCCTTCGAGGAGAAGTTCGTCGCTGATGGTCAACGGTGGCAGGAAGCGCAGCACGTTGCCGAACGTTCCGCACGAGAGCACGATCACGCCTGCGTGATGGGCTGCGGCGCAGAGCTTTTTGGTCAACTCCGGGTCCGGTTCGGTCGTACCGGACTTCACCAGCTCCACCGCGATCATCGCGCCGCGCCCCCGCACATCGCCGACGCGGTCTTCTTCGGCTTGAATTCGGCCCAGCCGGTCCTTCATCAGCAATTCCATCTGAGCTGCGCGCTGGACGAGGCCGTCGGCCTCGATCGTTTCGATGGTCGCCAGCGCAGCGGCGCACGCGACGGGGTTGCCGCCGTAGGTGCCGCCGAGACCGCCGACGTGCGGCGCATCCATTATGTCGGTCCGGCCCGTGACAGCCGAGAGAGGCATCCCGTCGGCGATGCCCTTGGCTGTCACGATCAGGTCGGGCACGACGCCCTCGTGTTCGCAGGCGAACATCGCGCCGGTGCGGGCGAATCCGGTCTGCACCTCGTCGGCGATGAAGACGACGTTGTTGGCGTGACACCAGTCCAGCAATGCGCGCAGGAAGCCCTTTGCGGGGACGATGAAGCCGCCCTCACCCTGGATCGGTTCAATGATCACCGCGGCCAGGTTTTGGGCGCCGACCTGCCTGTCCATCACATAGATGGCTCTTTGGGCGGCGAGTTCGCCGTCGGTAGCCAGCTCCTTGCCGAATTCGGCATCCCGGTACGGATAGGACATCGGTGCGCGGTAGATGTCCGAGGCGAACGGGCCGAACCCGTGCTTGTAGGGCATCGACTTGGCGGTCAGCGCCATCGTCAGGTTGGTCCGACCGTGATATGCGTGGTCGAAGGAGACCACCGCCTGCTTCTGGGTGTACGTCCTGGCGATCTTGATGGCGTTCTCGACGCCCTCCGAGCCGGAGTTGAACAGCGCCGAGCGTTTCTCTTCGGTGCCGGGGGTGAGCCTGTTGAGCGCCTCGGCGACAGCGACGTACTTCTCATACGGGGTGACCATGAAACAGGTATGGGTGAACTTGGCCGCCTGCTCGGAGACCGCCTTGACGACTCGCGGTGCGGAGTTGCCAATCGTGGTGACTGCGATGCCTGAACCCAAGTCGATCAGCCGGTTGCCATCGACGTCTTCAACGATCCC
Source organism: Mycolicibacterium sp. (assembly GCA_030666145.1). Classification (GTDB taxonomy): domain Bacteria; phylum Actinomycetota; class Actinomycetes; order Mycobacteriales; family Mycobacteriaceae; genus Mycobacterium. Next base: position 13,476 of record DAOUYK010000023.1, read on the forward strand.
GCCGAACGCCCGCGCTGCGTAGATGGGCATCGTGGTGCCGACCCCACGGGCTACGGCTGCGCTCTTTCGCGCGAACAGCTCAGCTGAGACCGGGCCAGGAATAGCGGTGGCCAGGTAGCGGCTCTGCTCGAGGGTGCTCAACTGGAGACCTCCTACTGCCCGTGTGGAACGGAGAATCTGACTGCCGCGTGGCCGCTTGAGCCTAACTGCTAGAGGGGTCCATCCGTTGAGAACCGTGCCAGCTCTTGCCGGGATCATCGAGGGCACATCGAGCGGCCACGAGTTTTGTTGCGTTGGGGCCAGGAGCGGTGGCTGGAGCTTGCTCGCCGCGGTCGCGAAGCGGCAGTAGTCGACCGGGGGGACACGGGCTGTGGGCCGCAATGGCACACTGGTCAACAACTTCTTCAAACACGCGGCCCCGTCCCGAGGATTCAGGGCCGGGACCGCGAGACCGATACGAAAGACTCAAGAGAGACACTGCTGCCATGGATCTGGTCATCTTCCTTCCACTGCTCATCGTCATGGGCGCGTTCATGTACTTCGCGTCCCGCCGTCAGAAGAGGGCGATGCAGGCCACGATCGACCTTCACAACTCTCTGCAAGTCGGTGATCTGGTCAACACCACATCGGGGTTGCAGGCGACGATCACCGCCCTCGGCGACGAATATGTAGACCTGGAGATCGCGCCCGGGGTGGTCACCACCTGGATGAAGCTGGCAGTGCGTGACCGTGTCACCGATGACATCGAGGACGAGGACGACTTCGAGGAGCCGAGTTCCGAGGCGCAATGGGACTCGCAAATGACGGCCACCGAGATCACCGATAGACCCAACACGAAGACAGATAGCTGAGATCTCAGCGACAGCACGTACTCTTTGCGTGTCTTCGCGCGCCTGTGCGGTATTTGACGAACTGATCTCGAGGAGACCCTGACACGTGGCATCGTCTTCGACGCCGGTGCACCCTGCCCGCTACCTGACCCTGTTCCTGGTGCTTGTCATCGGTTCCTACCTGTTGGTGTTCCTCACCGGGGACAAACAGCCCGACGCCAAGCTCGGCATCGATCTGCAGGGCGGCACCCGGGTCACGTTGACCGCGCGCACCCCGGATGGCACTCCGCCCACCCGGGACGCGCTGATCCAGGCCCAACAGATCATCAGCGCTCGCGTCGACGGCCTTGGCGTGTCGGGTTCCGAGGTCATCATCGACGGCCAGAACCTGGTGATCACCGTGCCGGGCAACGAGGGCAGTGAGGCCCGAAGCCTCGGCCAGACAGCACGGCTCTACATCCGGCCGGTGATCCATTCAATTCCTGCGAGTGGTGCGGGACCGCCGCAGGAAGGGCCCCAGCCGGGAGGCCCGCCCGGTGCCATCCCAGGGCTGCCGCCAGGCGTGATCCCGGGTATGCCGCCGGGCGCGATTCCGGGTATGCCCCCGGGCGCGATCCCGGGTATGCCCCCGGGCGCCGTCCCGGGTATGCCGCCGGGTGCGGTCACCCCGGATACCCCCCCGACCCCACAGCCGCGGCCCTTCCCGGAACAACCGGCTCCGAGTCCGGCGCCTAGCCCAAGCCCGGCGCCGGGCATGGAGGAAGCCCCCGGTCCCGATGCCGCGCCTCCTGCGGCCCCCGCGCCCCCGAACGACGAAGACTTGCCGCTGGCAACCCGTATCCAGAACGAGAAGCGGCTACGCCAAAGCGGTGAACAGGCAATCCAAATCCTGGCCATGCAGGTTCAAGCCACCCGCTGTGGCGAAGAGGACGTGCTGGCGGGCAATGATGATCCCAACCTGCCTTTGGTCACCTGTTCTGCTGACGGCCAGCAGGTCTTTCTGCTGGACAAGTCGCTCATTAGCGGTGAGGAGATCGAGAACGCGACCTCCGGGCTTGATCAGCAGCGCGGCGAGCACGTCGTGGACTTGGAATTCAAAAGCGACGCCACCAAGGTCTGGGCGGAATTCACCGCAGCCAACGTTGGTATCCAAACCGCATTCGTTCTCGACTCGCAGGTGGTCAGCGCACCCCAGATCGTGGAGCCCATTCCCGGTGGCCGCACGCAGATCACCGGACAGTTCACCGCCGACTCAGCGCGCGAACTAGCCAACGTGCTGAAGTACGGTTCGCTGCCGCTGTCGTTCGAGTCCTCGGAGGCCGAGACCGTCTCGGCCTCGCTGGGATTATCATCGCTGCGGGCGGGTCTGATTGCCGGCGCCGTCGGGCTGGCCGCGGTGCTGCTGTACTCCCTGCTCTATTACCGGACGCTCGGCTTGCTGGTTGCGCTGTCGCTGGTCGCTTCGGGCGCGATGGTCTTCGCGATCCTTGTGCTGCTCGGTAGATATATCGGCTACACCCTGGACTTGGCCGGCATTGCTGGTCTGATCATCGGTATCGGCATGACCGCGGACTCGTTCGTGGTGTTCTTTGAACGCATCAAGGACGAGATCCGCGAGGGCCGTTCGTTCCGGTCGGCGGTTCCCCGCGGCTGGGCCCGGGCGCGCAAGACCATCCTTTCGGGCAACGCCGTGACGTTCCTGGCCGCAGCAGTCCTGTACTTCTTGGCGGTCGGCCAGGTGAAGGGCTTCGCATTCACCCTGGGTTTGACCACCATTCTGGACGTTGTCGTCGTGTTCCTGGTGACCTGGCCGCTGGCCTATCTCGCATCGAAGTCGGTGACGATGGCTAAGCCGGCCCTCAACGGTTTGGGAGCCGTGCAGCAGATCGCACGCGAACGCCGAGTCGCCGCGCAAACGGTGGGACGGGGATAGCACATGGCGGCAAAGCATCAGTTAGGTAAGACGGCCACCTCGCGAGCCGTCGAGGCTCCCGACCTCAAATCCACGGCAGCCGATGCGCCGCGGCACAGCTTCTTCGTCCGGCTCTACACGGGGACCGGCGCCTTCGAAGTGATAGGTCAGCGCAAGGCTTGGTACACGGCCAGCGCCCTCATTGTGGCTGTAGCAGTTGGTGCGATCTTGTTGCGGGGCTTCACTTTCGGTATCGACTTCGAGGGTGGCACGAAGGTGTCATTCCCGCGCGGCGATGGGCAGATCACCGCGGAGCAGGTTGAAACGGCCTTCGGTAACGCGATCGGTGAGCCGCCGGAGTCGGTGGTCATCGTCGGCAGCGGTGACTCCGCCACTTTCCAGATTCGTTCGGAGACGCTGACCAACGAAGAGACCGAAAAACTTCGGACAGTGTTGTTCGACCAGTTCCAGCCCCTCGGTTCCGACGGTCAGCCGGGCAAGCAGGCCATCAGCGATTCGGCCGTGTCGGAGACCTGGGGTGGCCAGATCACCCAGAAGGCCCTCATCGCGCTAGTGGTCTTCCTCGTGCTGGCCTCCATCTATATCGCCCTGCGTTACGAGCGGTACATGGCGATTGCCGCACTAACGACGCTTGTGTTCGACCTCGTGGTCACCGCGGGTGTGTATGCCCTAGTCGGGTTTGAGGTGACGCCGGCCACGGTGATCGGATTATTAACGATCTTGGGGTTTTCGCTCTACGACACCGTCATCGTGTTCGACAAGGTGGAGGAGAACACCGAAGGGTTCGAGCACGCCACCCGGCGCACCTATGCCGAGCAGGCCAACCTTGCCGTCAATCAGACGTTCATGCGGTCGATCAACACCAGCCTGATCTCGGTGCTGCCGATCGTGGCGTTGATGGTGATCGCGGTTTGGCTGCTGGGGGTCGGGACCCTGATGGACCTTGCGCTGGTTCAGCTCGTCGGCGTGATCGTTGGAACGTACTCGTCGATCTTTTTCGCCACTCCTTTGCTGGTGAGTCTTCGCGAACGTACCGACCTGGTGCGCAAGCACACCAATCGGGTGCTGAGCCGCCGCAAGACCGCGGCAGCCAGGGCGGTCGAGCCGGGGGCGGACGCTGACGATGACCGCGAACGGGCGGATCCTGAGCCGGCGTCGGTGGCGGCACCGGCCGCGCCCGCATCTCCGCCGCCGGACAAGCCAGTGCCGGGTGCCCGCCCCGTCCGGCCCACCTCCAGTAGGACCGGACGGCCCTCGGGTAAGCGAAAGCCACGGAAGGGTTAGGTCCGATGCCTCGCCGTTGGGCCCTGCGAGGTTCCGTCCAGTCTCGTGCACTCCGCAATGCACGTCGCACAACGGTGCTGTCAGCGGTGCTGGCGTTGGTGGGCTCGCTCGGTCTGGTCTCGTGCTCGGGCGGTGCGGCGGGCTCGATCGATTACGCTGTCGACGGCACCCTGATCAGCTACAACACCAACACAGTGGCCGGAGCCGCCTCGGGTGGGCCGCAGGCCTTCGCCCGGGTGCTCACGGGATTCAACTACCACGGTCCACAAGGTCAAATCGTCGGAGACCACGACTTCGGCAGCATCTCTGTGGTGGGCCGCACGCCGCTGGTTCTTGACTACGAAATCAACGCTGACGCTGTGTATTCCGACGGCAAGCCGATCACCTGCGACGACATGGTGCTGGCGTGGTCATCGCAGTCGGGTAGGTTCCCGCGGTTCGATGCGGCCAACCGCGCCGGATATGCCGACATCGCCAAGATCGACTGTGAGCCGGGGCAGCGGAAGGCGCGGGTGTCCTTCGCGCAAGACCGGGCGTTCACCGAATTTGGTCAGTTGTTCGCAGCGACCTCGATGATGCCCTCGCACGTCATCGCCGACGTGCTCGGTCTCGGCGAAGGCGGTGTCACCAAGGCGTTGCTCGACAACGACGGGCCTGACATCGAGCGCATCGCCCAGGTCTGGAACAACACTTGGAAGTTGACGCCAGACCTGGACGTCAAACGCTTCCCGTCGTCGGGGCCCTACAAGCTGGAATCAGTGACCGCCGACGGTGCGGTGGTTCTGGTCGCCAACGACAAGTGGTGGGGCACCAAACCGGTCACTGGCAAGATCACCGTGTGGCCCCGTAGCGCCGACATGCAGGACCGTGTGAATGAGGGCGCCTATGACGTCGTAGACATCGCGTCCGGATCGTTGGGCACCCTCAATCTGCCCGATGACTACACCCGCACCGATGCGCCGTCGGCGGGTGTGGAGCAGCTGATCTTCGCCCCGCAGGGCCCGCTGTCGGCGGTGCCCGCCCGGCGGGCGCTGGCGCTGTGCACTCCCCGTGACGCCATCGCGCGGAATGCGTCGACGCCGGTGTTCAACTCGCGATTGAACCCCGCATCCGAGGACGCATACGGAGCTGCCGAAACCGGTCCGGAGGCCGGAGAGTTCGCAGTCGGCAACGCCGATGCCGCCCGGGCCGCGCTCGATGATCAGCCCCTGACCGTCCGGATCGGTTATCAGACACCGAACGCCCGGCTCGCCGCCACCGTGGGGTCCATCGCGAAGTCCTGCGCGCCCGCGGGCATCACCGTCGAGGACATCGCTGGCGAGACCATCGGCCCGCTGGCGTTACCCAACGGCGAGATCGACGTGCTGATCGCGAGTACCGGTGGCGCGGCGGGAAGTGGCTCGTCGGGATCGTCGGTGATGGACAGCTATAGCCTGCACAGCGGTAACGGCAATAATCTTGGGCGTTACGCCAATGAACGTATCGACGGGATCATCGCCACCCTGGCTGTGACGTTCGACCCCAAGGAACTGGCCCGGCTACTCGGTGAGGCGGGCCCGATCCTGTGGGCCGAGATGCCAACACTGCCGCTGTACCGTCAACAGCGGACCCTGCTGACGTCGGAAAAAATGTTTGCGGTGATCGGCAATCCGACGCGTTGGGGTGCGGGATGGAACATGGACCGTTGGAGGCTGAGCCAGTGAGCACCGGAGCCGGTCCGCCGGCGACATCGGATACCGGAGCCGGAGCGCAGCCGACGTCGGACGGAGGCGTTGCCCAGCTCATCGCATCGTTGCTGCGCGAGGTGCCCGACTTTCCGGAGCCAGGCGTCCAATTCAAGGACCTGACGCCGGTGCTTGCCGATGCTCTGGGGCTAGCCCAGGTCAGCGCCGCGATTGCTGAACTCGCCAGTGGCGCGGATCTGGTGGCTGGCGTTGACGCACGAGGATTCCTGCTCGGTGGCGCCGTAGCCCTCAAGCTGGGCATCGGCGTGCTGGCGGTACGCAAGGGCGGCAAACTACCGCCTCCGGTGCTTAGCGAGACCTATAGCCTCGAATACGGCACCGCCACTCTGGAGGTCCCCGCCAAGGGCATCGACTTGGTGGGCCGCTCGGTCGTGGTGATCGATGACGTGCTCGCCACCGGGGGAACACTTTCCGCCACTACTCAATTGCTCACCGCAGCAGGTGCGCAGGTGACCGGGGCGGTGGTGATGCTCGAACTCGCCGCGCTGGGCGGTCGCGCGGTCCTCGACCCCGTGCCCGTCGAGAGCCTGTACATCGTCTGAACGGATATCCTGCTAAGAGGACACGCATCGGAGGTGAGTGATGGCCAGCGAGATCCACGCTGACCCCGAGCCGGGCCAAGCCGTGCAATCACCATCCGGCGAGAACCCTTCCCCTCCTGAAACCCAGCCACTGTCGACCCCGAAGACCGACGGATCAAAGGCGGGGACGAGCGCATCGCGGCGGGTGCGGGCCCGTCTCGCCCGCCGGATGACCGCCCAACGCAGCTCGGTCAACCCGGTGCTCGAGCCGTTGGTAGCGATGCACCGCGAGGTCTACCCGAAAGCAGATCTGACGCTGCTGCAGCGCGCCTACGAGGTCGCCGAGGAGCGGCACGGCGAGCAGCTGCGGCACTCCGGTGACCCGTATATCACTCATCCACTGGCGGTCGCCACGATCCTGGCCGAGCTCGAGATGGATACCACCACTCTGATCGCCGCGCTGTTGCACGACACCGTGGAGGACACCGGCTACACGTTGGAGGCGCTCACCGAGGAGTTCGGCGCGGAGGTCGGTCATCTCGTCGACGGTGTCACAAAGCTGGACAAGGTGACGCTGGGTTCCGCGGCCGAGAGTGAGACCATCCGCAAGATGATCATCGCCATGGCGCGTGATCCGCGCGTACTGGTGATCAAAGTCGCCGACCGGCTGCACAACATGCGCACGATGCGGTTCCTGCCTCCGGAAAAGCAAGCGCGCAAGGCGGACGAAACACTGGAAGTGATTGCGCCGCTTGCTCATCGCCTCGGTATGGCAACCGTCAAATGGGAACTCGAAGATCTCTCGTTCGCGATCCTGCATCCGAAGAAGTATGAGGAGATCGTGCGACTGGTCGCTGACCGCGCGCCCTCCCGCGACACCTATCTGGCCAAGGTGCGTGACGAGATCGTCAACACGTTGACTAAGTCGAAGATCAGCGCCACCGTCGAAGGAAGACCCAAGCACTATTGGTCGATCAACCAGAAGATGATCCTCAAGGGACGCGACTTCGACGATATCCACGATCTCGTGGGGGTTCGGATTCTGTGCGACGAGATCAGAGACTGCTACGCCGCGGTGGGGGTGGTGCACTCCCTGTGGCAGCCGATGGCAGGTCGCTTCAAGGACTACATAGCTCAACCGCGCTACGGCGTATATCAGTCGTTGCACACCACCGTTGTCGGGCCAGAAGGCAAGCCCTTAGAAGTCCAGATCCGTACCCGCGACATGGACCGCACCGCCGAATACGGCATCGCCGCGCATTGGCGTTACAAAGAGGTCAAGGGGCGCAACGGGTTGCCCACTGGGCACGCCGCCACCGAGGTCGACGATATGGCCTGGATGCGCCAGTTGCTCGACTGGCAGCGGGAGGCGGCTGACCCCGGCGAGTTCCTCGAGTCGCTGCGTTACGACCTGGCAGTAAAAGAAATCTTCGTGTTCACGCCCAAGGGCGACGTGATCACCCTGCCCGCCGGATCCACGCCAGTGGATTTCGCCTACGCCGTGCACACCGAGGTCGGTCACCGCTGCATCGGCGCCCGGGTCAACGGTCGACTGGTGGCGTTGGAGCGCACGCTCGAAAACGGGGAATTGGTGGAGATCTTCACCTCCAAAGCCCCCAACGCCGGGCCGTCGCGGGACTGGCAGACGTTCGTGGTTTCACCTCGGGCGAAGGCCAAGATCAGGCAGTGGTTCGCCAAGGAGCGGCGCGAAGAGGCGCTCGAGAGTGGCAAGGAAGCGATAGTTCGCGAAGTGCGACGCGGTGGGCTTCCGTTGCAGCGCTTGATGACTGGCGATTCGATGGGAGCCTTGGCGCGCGAGCTGCATTACATCGACGTCTCCGCGCTCTACACCGCGGTGGGCGAGGGGCACGTGTCGGCCCGTCACGTGGTTCAGCGACTCGTCGCGCAACTCGGAGGTGATGACGAGGCCACCGACGAGCTGGCCGAGCGGTCCACGCCCGCGACCATGCCGATGCGCCAGCGCAGCACCGACGACGCGGGTGTTGCGGTACCGGGGGCGTCGGGCGCGCTGACGAAGCTGGCCAAGTGCTGTACCCCGGTGCCCGGGGACAACATCCTAGGGTTCGTAACCCGTGGTGGCGGAGTCAGTGTGCATCGCACGGATTGCACGAACGCCAACTCTTTGCAACAACAGTCCGAACGGATCATCGACGTGCAGTGGGCGCCGTCGCCGTCGTCGGTGTTCCTGGTCGCGATCCAGGTGGAGGCGCTGGACCGGCACCGGCTGTTGTCGGATGTCACCCGGGTTTTGGCCGACGAGAAGGTCAATATT
>DAOUYK010000048.1 GCA_030666145.1 Mycolicibacterium sp.
TCAGCCTGGGCCGCCGCCAGGGGATCATCACCATTGACATGGGAACCAATGAGCACGGCGTCGATTCTAGGCGCGCGGCCCGGCGGCCTCGTTGGGCCCACCGTCGCGAGCGTGAAGGTGCCCGCACACCCGACCGCACACCGGTGTCAACACGCCGGGCGGTCAGCACACGACCGAACGCAGGCACGAAAAAGCCCCCGCTCTGAGGGCGGCGGCTTCTCCGTTGATCGAAACTGCTGGCCTGGCCTACCGGTAATCCGAATAGCCGTAGTCGTCCAGCGGCACAGCGGCTCCGGTGGCCTGGCCGAAGTCCGGGCTGTAGTACTGATCCTCGTACGACGGGATCGTATAAGCGGCTGCGCGCGCCTCTTCCGTCGGCTGCACCTGGATGTTGCGGTAGCGGTTGATGCCGGTACCGGCCGGAATCAACTTGCCGATGATCACGTTCTCCTTCAGACCGTTCAGCCTGTCGCTGCGGCAGTTGATCGCCGCATCGGTAAGCACGCGAGTCGTCTCCTGGAACGAAGCCGCCGACAACCACGAGTCGGTGGCCAGCGACGCCTTGGTGATACCCATCAGAACCGGGCGTCCCGCCGCAGGCTCAGTGCCCTCGGCGACAACCCGACGGTTCTCGGCCTCGAACTCGCCGCGCTCGGTCAGCGACCCGGGCAGGAACTCCGTCGCACCCGAATCGATGATCGTGACGCGCCGCAGCATCTGCCGGACGATCACCTCGATGTGCTTGTCGTGGATGGACACACCCTGGGCGCGGTAAACCTCCTGGACCTCCTTGACGAGGTGGATCTGCACCTCGCGGGGGCCCTGCACGCGCAGCACCTCATGCGGGTCGGCCGAGCCCTCCATCAACTGCTGGCCCACCTCGACGTGGTCGCCGTCAGTCAGCAGACGCTCGGAGCCGTCGTCGTGCTTGAACACCTTGAGCCGCTGGCGACGAGTGAGCTTGTCGTACACGACCTCTTCGCCCCCGTCGTCGGGAACGATGGTGATCTTGTAGAACTTGTCGCTCTCCTCCAGGCGGATCCGCCCAGAGACATCGGCAATCGGGGCCCGGTTACGCGGAACACGAGCCTCGAACAGCTCCTGCACACGAGGCAGACCGCCCACGATGTCCTGGCCTCCGGTCACACCGCCCTGGTGGAAGGTACGCATCGTCAGCTGCGTACCGGGCTCACCGATGGACTGCGCAGCGACGATGCCGACGGCCTCGCCGATATCGACCAGCTTGCCGGTCGCCATCGAGCGGCCGTAACACATTGCACACACGCCGGTGCTGGTCGCGCACGTCAGCACCGAGCGGACCTTCACCTCGGTGATGCCGGCAGCCAGCAATGCCTCGATCGCCGGATCGCCGAGGTCATGACCCCGCTCTACAACAACATTGCCGTTGGTATCCACCGCGTCGGTGGCCAACGTCCGCGCGTAGGCGGAGGTCTCGATGTGCTGATCGCGAACCAGGGAGCCATCGGCCTGCAGTTCGGCCAGCGTGACGTTGACACCCCGCTCGGTCTCGCAATCGGTCTCGCGGACGATCACGTCTTGGCTCACGTCGACCAGACGTCGGGTCAGGTAACCCGAGTCAGCGGTGCGAAGCGCGGTATCCGCCAGACCCTTACGGGCGCCGTGGGTATTGATGAAGTACTCCAACACGGTCAAACCCTCGCGGAACGAGGACTTGATCGGACGTGGGATGAACTCACCCTTCGGGTTGGTCACCAAGCCCTTCATGCCGGCCAACGTGCGGGTCTGGGTGAGGTTGCCCGTCGCGCCGGACTTCACGATCGTGATGATCGGGTTGTCCTCGGGGTAGTACTCCTCCAGGGCCTCACCGACTTCTTCGGTGGCGTCCTGCCAGATCTTGACGAGCGCCTCGTTACGTTCGGTTTTATTCAGAGCGCCGCGCTGATACTTCTTCTCAATCGCGTCGGCTTCTGCCTCATAGCGGTCCAGGATCTCCTGCTTATGCGGTGGCACCAACACGTCAGCCATCGACACGGTCACACCCGAACGGGTGGCCCAGTAGAAGCCGGCGTCCTTGAGCTTGTCGACCGTCTGCGCGACCACGATCATCGGGTAGCGCTCAGCTAGATCGTTGATGATCGCGGCCTGCACCTTCTTGTGCTGCTGCTTGTTGACGAACGCATAGCCTCTCGGCAACAGCTCGTTGAACAGCACGCGGCCCAGCGTCGTATCGGCGATCCACGCGTCGCCCGGTTTCCAGCCGTCGGGGAACAGCTCGGCCTCAATTTGGGCAGGCGGACGCAGTTGCGTCAGCTGCACTCGGATCTTGGCCCGCACCGACAGCAGGCCACGATCCATTGCCATGGTGGCCTCCGCCGGCGAGCTGTACACACCCGACTCCGGCTGATCCTTGCCCGCAGGCACGTATTCGCCGACGTCGCCATCGATCTCGGTGGTCAGGAAGTACAAACCGGTCACCATGTCCAGGCGGGGCATGGCCAGCGGACGGCCCGAGGCAGGCGAAAGGATGTTATTGGACGACAGCATCAGGATGCGGGCCTCAGCCTGCGCCTCGGCCGACAGCGGCAGGTGGACTGCCATCTGGTCGCCGTCGAAGTCAGCGTTAAACGCCTCACAAACCAGCGGGTGCAGCTGAATGGCTTTGCCCTCGACCAGCTGAGGCTCGAACGCCTGAATACCGAGGCGGTGCAGCGTCGGTGCGCGGTTCAGCAGCACCGGATGCTCAGAAATAACCTCTTCGAGGACATCCCACACCTGCGGACGTTGACGTTCGACCATACGCTTGGCGCTCTTGATGTTCTGCGCGTGGTTGAGGTCAACCAGCCGCTTCATCACGAACGGCTTGAACAGTTCAAGTGCCATCAGCTTAGGCAGGCCGCACTGGTGCAGCTTGAGCTGCGGGCCGACCACGATGACCGAGCGACCGGAGTAGTCAACCCGCTTGCCCAGGAGGTTCTGGCGGAACCGGCCCTGCTTGCCCTTGAGGAGATCCGACAGCGACTTCAGCGGACGGTTACCCGGCCCGGTGACAGGCCGGCCGCGACGGCCGTTGTCGAACAGTGCGTCAACTGACTCCTGCAGCATGCGCTTCTCGTTGTTGACGATGATCTCGGGCGCGCCCAGATCGATCAGCCGCTTCAACCGGTTATTGCGGTTGATCACGCGGCGGTACAGGTCGTTCAGGTCGGAGGTCGCGAAGCGGCCACCGTCGAGCTGCACCATCGGACGCAGCTCGGGCGGGATCACCGGGACGGCGTCGAGCACCATGCCCATCGGCGAATTCCGGTTGCTCTGGAACGCCGCGACCACCTTGAGCCGCTTGAGAGCGCGCAACTTCTTCTGGCCCTTGCCGTTGCGGATCGTGTCGCGAAGGCTGTCGGCCTCGGCATCGATGTCGAAGTTCTCGATGAGCTTCTGGATCGACTCCGCGCCCATCGCGCCCTCGAAGTACTCGCCATAGCGGTCCTGCAGCTCGCGGTAGAGCAATTCATCGACGATGAGTTGCTTTGGGGCCAGCTTGGAGAACGTCGTCCAGATCTCCTCGAGCCGGTCCAGCTCGCGCTGAGTCCGATCCCGGAGCTGGCGCATCTCACGCTCGCCACCGTCGCGCACCTTGCGGCGCACGTCGGACTTGGCACCCTCGGCCTCGAGCTCCTTCAGGTCGGCCTCGAGCTTCTGCGCGCGGGTCTCCAGATCAGCGTCCCGCTGATCCTCGACGGCTTTGCGCTCGACGGCCATCTCAGCTTCCAGCGTGGACAGCTCGTTATGCCGCATCTCGTCGTCGACAGCGGTGATCACGTAAGCGGCGAAGTAGATGATCTTCTCGAGATCCTTCGGCGCCAGGTCCAACAGGTAACCCAAGCGCGACGGAACACCTTTGAAGTACCAGATGTGCGTCACCGGGGCGGCGAGTTCGATGTGCCCCATCCGCTCACGACGCACCTTGGCGCGGGTCACCTCCACGCCACAGCGCTCACAGATGATGCCCTTGAACCGAACGCGCTTGTACTTACCGCAGTAGCACTCCCAGTCGCGAGTAGGTCCGAAGATCTTCTCGCAGAACAGGCCGTCTTTCTCAGGCTTGAGCGTGCGGTAGTTGATGGTCTCAGGCTTTTTGACCTCGCCGAAAGACCAGTTGCGGATGTCGTCGGCCGTGGCAAGACCGATACGGAGTTCATCGAAGAAGTTGACGTCGAGCACGTAACTTCCTTTCCCCTCGCGGGTTTAGTGAAACTGGACTAACTGCTCTGCGCGCAAGCGCCCAGAGATTTAGGCGAGATCTTCGACAGACGCGGATTCGTTGCGGGACAGGTTGATTCCCAGGTTCGCGGCAGCGCGTTCCAGGTCCTCGTCATCACCGTCACGCATCTCGATCGCGGCACCATCAGAAGACAGCACCTCGACGTTGAGGCACAGCGACTGCAGCTCCTTGAGGAGCACCTTGAACGACTCCGGAATACCGGGCTCCGGAATGTTCTCACCCTTGACTATCGCCTCGTACACCTTGACTCGGCCGATGGTGTCGTCGGACTTGATGGTCAACAGCTCCTGCAGCGTGTAGGCGGCGCCATAGGCCTGCATGGCCCAACACTCCATCTCGCCGAAACGCTGACCACCGAACTGCGCCTTACCACCTAGCGGCTGCTGGGTGATCATCGAGTACGGGCCGGTCGAGCGTGCGTGTATCTTGTCGTCCACCAAGTGGTGCAGCTTCAGGATGTACATGTAGCCGACCGTCACCGGATACGGGAACGGTTCACCACTGCGGCCGTCGAACAACGTGGCCTTGCCGTCGGAGTTGACGAGTGTGTCGCCGTCCCGGTTGGGCAGCGTCGAGCCGAGCAGGCCCTGCAACTCCGCCTCGCGGGCACCGTCGAACACCGGGGTGGCCACAATGCTGTCGGCCGGAACCGAGAGCAGGCTCTCAGGCAGGTTTTCCGCCCAGTCCGGAATTTCAGCCCTACCGTCCACACCTTGGATGTTCCAGCCCGCCTTAGCGACCCAGCCCAGGTGCGTTTCGAGGATCTGGCCGATATTCATCCGTCGCGGCACACCGTGGGTGTTCAGGATGATGTCGACCGGGGTGCCGTCGGGAAGGAACGGCATGTCCTCGACCGCGAGGATCCTGCCGATGACGCCCTTGTTGCCGTGGCGTCCAGCGAGCTTGTCACCGTCGGAGATCTTGCGCTTCTGGGCCACATACACCCGAACCAGCTCGTTGACACCGGCGGGCAGCTCGTCCTCGTCCTCGCGAGAGAACACCCGGATGCCGATCACCTTGCCGGACTCGCCGTGCGGAACCTTCAGAGATGTGTCCCGGACCTCGCGCGCCTTCTCGCCGAAGATGGCGCGCAACAGGCGCTCCTCCGGGGTGAGCTCCGTCTCGCCCTTTGGCGTGACCTTGCCGACCAGGACGTCGCCGTCGCGGACCTCGGCACCGATGCGCACGATGCCGCGGTCGTCGAGATCGGCCAGCACCTCGTCGGAGATGTTCGGGATGTCGCGGGTGATCTCCTCGGCGCCCAACTTGGTGTCTCGGGCATCGATCTCATGCTCTTCGATGTGAATCGAGGTGAGCACGTCCTCTTCGACCAAACGGCTGGAGAGGATGATCGCGTCCTCGTAGTTGTGCCCCTCCCACGGCATGACCGCCACGAGCAGGTTCTTACCTAGCGCCATCTCACCGTTCTCGGTGCATGGCCCGTCGGCGATGACCTGACCCGCTTCCACACGCTGCCCGGCGTCCACGATGGGACGCTGGTTGGCGCAGGTGCCGTGGTTGGACCGAGCGAACTTGCGCATCCGGTAGGTGTGCCGGGTGCCGTCGTCAGCCATGACGGTGGCGTAGTCGGCCGAGACCTCCTCGATGACGCCGGCTTTGTCTGCCACGACAACGTCACCCGCGTCGATGGCGGCACGCAGCTCCATACCGGTGCCGACCAACGGTGCCTCACTGCGCACCAGCGGAACTGCCTGGCGCTGCATGTTGGCACCCATCAGGGCACGGTTGGCGTCGTCGTGCTCGAGGAACGGAATCATGGCGGTCGCGACCGACACCATCTGGCGCGGCGAGACATCCATGTAATCGACCTCGGAGCTGGACACGTTCTCTACCTCGCCACCCTTACGGCGAACCAAGATGCGGTCCTCGACGAACCTTCCGTCCGCATCGATCGGCGAGTTGGCCTGTGCCACGACGTGGCGGTCCTCTTCGTCGGCCGTCAGGTAGTGGATGTCGTCAGTGACGAACCCGTCGGAAACCTTCCGGTAGGGCGTCTCGATGAAGCCGAACGGATTCACCCGCGCATACACCGACAACGAACCGATGAGGCCAATGTTCGGCCCCTCAGGGGTCTCGATCGGGCACATGCGGCCGTAGTGGCTGGAGTGCACGTCTCGCACTTCCAGACCGGCGCGCTCACGGGACAGCCCACCGGGGCCGAGCGCCGACAGACGGCGCTTGTGGGTCAGACCCGACAGCGGATTGTTTTGGTCCATGAACTGCGACAGCTGGCTGGTTCCGAAGAACTCCTTGATCGCCGCCACCACGGGACGGATATTGATCAGCGTCTGCGGAGTGATCGCCTCGACGTCCTGGGTCGTCATCCGCTCGCGGACGACGCGCTCCATGCGCGACAGTCCCACCCGGATCTGATTCTGGATCAGTTCACCGACCGTGCGCAGACGGCGGTTACCGAAATGGTCGATGTCGTCGG
The DNA here is from genome assembly GCA_030666145.1 of Mycolicibacterium sp. Taxonomy (GTDB): domain Bacteria; phylum Actinomycetota; class Actinomycetes; order Mycobacteriales; family Mycobacteriaceae; genus Mycobacterium. Next base: position 6,717 of record DAOUYK010000048.1, read on the forward strand.
TCTCCACCGGGACCTCGACGCCGCCGGGCACCGTCATGGACTTGTCGCCCTGCTGCAGCCGCACCAAGTATTCGATCGTCGCCACGACGTCTTCTTCGGTCAACGTCGAGCTAGTGATCGGCTGCCCAGCGTTGAGCCCCAACTTTTTGTTGACCTTGTAGCGGCCCACCCGGGCCAGGTCGTAACGCTTCTCCTTGAAGAACAGGTTCTCCAGCAGGGTCTGCGCGGACTCCTTGGTCGGCGGCTCGCCTGGGCGCAGCTTGCGGTAGATGTCCAGCAGCGCCTCGTCGGTGCCTGCGGTGTTGTCCTTCTCCAGCGTGCCCATCATGATCTCGGAGAAGCCGAAACGCTCCACGATCTGCTCGGTGGTCCAACCCAGCGCCTTGAGTAACACCGTGACCGGCTGACGGCGCTTGCGGTCGATACGCACGCCGACGGTGTCGCGCTTGTCGACGTCGAACTCCAGCCACGCACCGCGTCCCGGGATGACCTTGACGCTGTGCAGTGTCTTCTCGGTGGACTTGTCGATCGACTCGTCGAAGTACACGCCGGGCGAACGGACGAGCTGCGACACGACGACGCGCTCGGTGCCGTTGATGATGAAGGTGCCCTTCTCGGTCATCATCGGGAAGTCGCCCATGAAGACTGTCTGGCTCTTGATCTCGCCGGTGTTGTTGTTGATGAACTCGGCCGTGACGAACAGCGGAGCCGCGTACGTCATGTCCTTGTCTTTGCACTCGTCGACCGGGGCTTTGACCTCGTCGAAACGCGGATCGGAGAACGACAGCGACATCGAGCCCGAGAAGTCCTCGATCGGCGACAGCTCAGTGAGCACGTCTTCGAGGCCGCCTACGCGACTGCCCTCACCACGGCCGGCAGCGTTGGCACGCCAACGCTCAGAGCCGATCAACCACTCGAACGAATCAGTTTGCACGTCAAGCAGCCCCGGAACCTCAAGAGGCTCGCGAAGCTTGGCGAACGAAATTCGATTGGCCGCTCCGGGAACGGAGTTGTTGGTGATAGCTACTTCAGACTTGATCTGGCGGGACCCTGCCAAGATGTATCCTTCCAGCACCTAATGCGACATTCAGGTGCCCGGAGACCAAGTCGGTGACCGGACCATTAGCCGCGATATCTGCTTCGGTTCGGCTGGCCGATCAGGCCCCGCGACTCTTACGCACGGCACGCGACTAGATCACTGAGCAGGACCAGGGGCTCAGGCGTAGTCCACGTATGGTGTGCGGCTAGGAGAGGACGTTTGGGCAGGATGCAGCCAGCGCAACGTCCGACAGTACCCCAGGACGGCATATTCCTCAAATCAGCAACGCACAGCAAGCCCGAAACGGCTGGGGCGCTGGCTGGCGTCCTCAATCCCGGGTAAACATGCTGGCCAATAGACTGGCCCGGTTTTGTCCCGCCGTCAAGAGATAACGCCGTGTTTGGTGTCGATAATTCGATCACATTGTTCGTCTGGCGGTTTCCCGGCAGCCCAGTCTGCTCCCGGACAGTGCTGCCGACGGCGCCGCGCAGGTGGCGAAGTCGAGGCTGAAAACGGTGTTCGCGACGAACTGGAACGCCTGTGTACGCCGTCGATCAGCGATCGGCCCGATAATCACCAGCCGTGCGGTTACTGCTCAAACAGGGTCAGTGCTCGCCGGCGACCGGGATGCGACCGGTAGGAGCATCGTCGGGGAACTCTTCTACGGGGTGCGTCGAGGTCCTTTCGAGGTCCTCGCGGATGACCACCTGCGCCTCCGGCGGCAGGGTGTGCAAAATCTCACGGACCCGCGCCTGACGGCGGGCGACGCCCTTGCGCTCAGGCATACCCGGCGAGATGACGATCTGCGGTGGCACACCCTCGATTTCCTCCAGGCCGCCGTCGACGTGGCCAGCTTCCAGCGCCGCCGCCTCGGCGGCCGCGGTGGCCTCATCCTTCTCCTCGGACATACCGATCGGGCCGATGCGCCGTCCGTTGAGGAACTGCTTGACAGCCGGCTCCTCGCTGGTGAGCAGCACCTCGCGCGGACCGAACATGACCAGATGCTTGCGGTAGAGCATTCCGATGTTGTCCGGCACGGTACGCACGATGTTGATGTTGTGCGTCACGATGAGGATGGTGGCGTCGATCACTGCGTTGATATCGATCAGCAGCTGGCTGAGGTAGGCGGTACGCACCGGATCCAAGCCGGAGTCCGGCTCGTCGACCAGGATGATCTGCGGGTCAAGTACCAGCGCGCGAGCCAGGCCGGCACGCTTTTTCATACCGCCGGAGATCTCACCGGGGAACTTCTGGTCCGCGCCCATCAAGCCCACCATCTCGAGCTTTTCCATGACGATGGAGCGGATCTCGCTTTCCTTTTTCTTGGTGTGCTCGCGCAGCGGGAAAGCGGTGTTGTCGTAAATGTTCATGGAGCCGAACAGGGCGCCGTCCTGGAACATCACGCCGAACAGCGTGCGGATCTCGTAAAGTTCCTTGGCCGAACACTGAAGGATGTCGGTGCCGTCGATGATGATCTTGCCGCGCTCCGGGCGCAGTAGGCCGATCAGCGACTTCAGGAACACCGACTTGCCAGTGCCCGAAGGGCCCAGGATGACGCTGACCTCGCCCTCCGGAATGGTGAGGGTCACATCATCCCAGATCTTCTGAGATCCGAACGACTTGGTCAGGTTCTCAACGTCGATCCTGGCGCCCACTGGAATCCTTCCGGCCAAACGATTCGTCGAACTATTGAATCGCCACCTGTAGTTTGAGTCACCTTAGCTTATGCCGATGACTCACAACACTTAACTGCTGTCACACTTCTGTCGGCTGCGAACCGTTTGGATCTCAAGAAACACCGATGGGGCCAGCCCGTGATCGGGCCGGCCCCAGCCGAGGTTCGTGCGAACTACTTGACGGTGACCGACGCGCCGGCAGCCTCGAGCTTGCCCTTGGCCTCCTCGGCGGCTTCCTTGGTGACCTTCTCGAGCAGCGGCTTGGGGGCACCGTCGACGAGATCCTTGGCCTCCTTGAGGCCGAGACCGGACACAACCTCACGGACGACCTTGATGATGCCGATCTTCTTCTCGCTGGCGCCTTCGAGGATGAGGTCGAACTCGGACTGCTCCTCGGCGGCCTCGGCAGGTGCGCCGGCGCCACCGGCGGCTGCGGCAACAGCGACCGGAGCCGCGGCGGTGACGTCGAAGGTCTCTTCAAACTTCTTGACGAAATCCGAGAGCTCCAACAGCGTGAGTTCCTTGAACGCATCGAGCAGATCGTCGGTGGACAGCTTGGCCATGATGTGGTCCTTCCTAATTTTACTTCGTGCCTGGTGGGTTGTGGATTACGCGGCTTCTGGGTTGTCGCCGGCCTTCTTCTCTTGTAGCGCGGCTGCCAACCGGGCGACCTGCGACAGCGGCGCCTGGAACAGGCCCACGGCCTTTGTCTGGCTCGCCTTCATCGCGCCGGCCAGCTTGGTCAGCAGCACCTCGCGGGACTCCAGGTCGGCGATCCGCTCGACCTCGGCGACGGTGAGCGCACGGCCATCCATGTAGCCGCCCTTGATAACCAGCGCCTTGTTGCCCTTGGCGAAGGTCTTGATCGCCTTGGCGGCGTCGACGGCCTCACCCTTGACGAATGCGATCGCGGTGGGACCTGCGAACAGTTCGTCAAGACCCTCGATGCCCGCCTCCGCAGCTGCACGCTTTACCAAGGTGTTCTTGGCGACCGTGTAGGTAGCAGAGTCGCCGAGGGAACGGCGTAGGTCCTTGAGGTTGGCGACGGTCAGCCCGCGGTACTCGGTGACAAGAGTCGCCGTCGATCCTTTGAAGTGCTCGGCGATGTCGGCAACCGCGGTGGCCTTTTCAGCCTTGGCCATGCATGCCTCCTCGTTGATGTGTACGACCGCCATTGGCAATAAGCAGCAGGGCCGGAAAACAACGAACGCCCCGACACAGACAGGTCGGGGCGCACATGCGAGCCTCGTCCTCCTGCGTAGGCCGTCCGGCAATCCGGACCTTCAACCGATTTCTCGGTGACCGACGGTCTTCGGTGGAACCGGGTCACAATAGCGCGCTGTGGCTCGATCAGACAAAACGCGTCGCAACTGCGCACACGTGCACGCCAACAAACCACATGCACGCCAACAGCGGCCGAAGCTGATTCCTGACCGACGCTTACGAGCGCGCGACGTCGCGCACCAGAGCAGCCGCACCGACCAGGCCGGCGTCTCCGCCGAGCTCGGCCGGCACCACCTGCAGACCCCGGATGAAGTCCAAACCCGCGTAACCTCTCAGCGCCTCACGCAAGGGGTCGAAGAAATTCGTACCCGCCTTAGCGACGCCTCCGCCGACGACGACAAGGTCTAGATCGCACACCGCGGCAACCGACGCGATCGCCGCCGCCACGGCGCCGGCACCGCGCCGAAACGCGCGCACGCCGACGGGATCACCGCGGTCAGCGGCCTCGGCGAGGGCCCTCGCGTCGGCCCCGGCGGGGGCCCGCCACCCCTGGGCACGCGCCCACTGGGCCAGATGCGGACCTGAGGCGACGGTTTCGACGCAGCCGCGGCCACCACACGCGCACGGGGAACCGTCGGGGTCGACAACCACGTGCCCGACATGGCCGGCGTTGCCGGTTCGCCCGTGACATGGCGCGCCGTCGAGCACCAACCCGCCGCCGATGCCCGTCGAGACGACCATCCCGAGCATGAATTGCGTACCGCGCCCGGCCCCGCACCACCACTCCCCCAGCGCCATACACAGCCCGTCACCGCCGAGACGCACCGGCAACCCCGTGACATCCGCGACACGCCGCGTGAGGGGGAAACCTCGCCACGCAGCGATGTTGATCGGGCTGACGGTGTCTGCTCGGACGTCGACGGGGCCCGCCGAGGCGACACCCACAACCGCCACCGTGCCGTCGGCCGCCGCCAGCGTCTCGATGAGCAAGGACTCAACGGCCGCCCAAACCGCCTCGGCGTCGCCTGTGGGCGTGGGCCGCCGTCTGCGCTGAACCACAGTCCCGTCAGGGTCGACCAGACCGGCGGCGATCTTGGTGCCGCCAACGTCGAGCGCCAGGATGCGATCGGCCATCAATGTCTATGGGTGTTGTCGGGCTGTCGGGGATCGCCGGGATGCTCATAGCCGTGGGCAAGCACTACGACTTCGGCGCATCGCGCATCCAGCCAGCGGCGGTACTCCCGGCGCCGGGCGGCTGCCAGCAGGTGTGAAGCGATGACGGGCCCGACCTCGCCGAGGTCGGTGGCCGCCGGCGGGCGCTGCCATCGCCCCGAGGCCGGAGGATCAGCGAAGCGAAGCGGATTGCGGCGATGATAGTCCCGTACGTGTGCGGCGCTGACCCGCACCGACGCGGTGACATGTGCGAATACGGCGCGGCCCACCGGCTGCGACAAGGTGGACGCCGCAACGCTTCCGATCTCGAGTCGCGCAACCTCGTCGGGCAACAGATCTGCCTCCGACGGCGCATGTGCGTCGCACTCAGCCAGCGCCCTGGCTTCGACCGCCACAACCCGTTCAGCGACGAGAACCTGGGTGATCCACCGACGCAGCTGTCGGGCCTCACGGGTCCCCGACTTCGGCAGTGCGTGAGCCGAAATCCCTGCACGCAGCGCGCTTTCTCGGGCGTCCACCTCGGCGACCGTCACGCAATCGCTGCCCACTGTCGCCGCCACGTCAACGCACATGCCGCACCCGCACCGAGACCGCCGGTGAGTACACCAGTTCCCCCGCGCACGCCACGCGGATCAACGCCCACCACAGCCCGGGTTCCGTCCACGCTGGCGGCGCGACCTCGAACTCCAGCTCGACGACGCCGTGCGCCGGCAGGAGGTCTCCGACAATGTTGGGGCCCAACCACTCCCACGTGCCCCACGGGGATATCACATGCGCTTCCACCGCGAGGTCGGCGTGAGCATCGGTCCCCACGGTGACGCTCAACCGCGCTGTTTCACCCGCCACGACATCGACGGCCAGCGGCTCGGCGACCAGCCGCAGAACTTCGCCATCATGGCTTCCGAGCGAGATGAGGCAGACATCCTCGACTGTCTGGTGCCACGATGCAGGAATGGCCCCACCGGTCGCGGCCAGCTCGGCGCGCACCGGGTAAAGACCGGGTACCGCGCTGTCGGGCACCGCCACCTCGACGATGGACTCCAAATACTCGCCGGGCGGCAACACAAACGGCAGTTCATCCATGCCGAGATCCCAGCCGGACGGCGCCACCAAACGCACCCTGCCGTGCAACGCGGTATCAGTCGCGTCGCTGACCGCGGTGAGCCGGAGCAGGACCAAGGCCCCGCCGGAAACCTCGAGCCGGTGCGGATGCAAGTGCGCCACGGCCGGTAGTCCGCCGAGCGGGGCGGGCCCGCGATTGTGCAGCCAATACCTCGCGTACAGCGGCTGGGCGGGTTCGGCCTCGGGGGCCAAGTTCACTTGTTCGGCTGGAAGGACCCGTGGGAAATTGAGCTGCGTTCGCAGCGTAGCGATCTCGTAGCCGTGCAGCGTTACCGCGTCAGCTCCGCCACCGAGCGGCTCTTCGATCAGGTCCAGCCGGGTCGGGGAGGAGATATGGCGCAGCCCCGATTGCACGGCGACCTCGGCACGCCGGCCTAACGTCTCGACGAGCCGGACAACGATGCCGTCGGCGGGGTCGCTGTGGCGAGCACTACCGCGGGCTGTCGGGTTGCCCACCACCTTGATTGCACCGATGCTTGCTAAGCGTTCGGGCTCAACCTCCAACAGCGATCCCCACGCAGGCAGACCACCGAAGGTCGGGTCGTGGCGAGTGATAACGGGCTGCATCTCCTGATTGAATTCAGCGCTTCGGGAGGGCATGTCGATGTCTCGCCAGTCGCCCTCGGCCGAGGTCACGGCGTAGTCGAAGGTGTGGGTCCAGTGCTGCAGCGCAAAATTGGATCCGTCGGGAGCGGTGCGCCGAGGAGGATCGATCCAGGTTCCCGACGGCCATCCTGTGCAGGATCGCAACAGGGAAGCGTGCAGGGTGCCCTCGGTGTCGACCGCGAATCCCGGCACCCCGCGGTTGATCACCGCCACGGTGCGCGATTCGAAGTCCTCCACCGCGCCTTTCGGGTCTTGGTCGACGATGATCTCCGCGTCGGCCAGGTCATCGATCAGCGCGGCGACTGCTGCTGCGGTGTCTCCGTCGGCGCCGATGACCAGGACTGCAAGTGCGCCCGGGTCACGCAGATCGGCGCCGGGCACCCAGACGTCCCGCAGCGGCTTGGCGGCCGGGATCCATTCCCGCGGTGTTGCTCCGGATGCGCCGAGAACCGTTTCAGTAAACGCATTGTCGGTGGCCGCGCCGATGCTGATCCGGACATCGGGCAGGTTCGAGTCGACGGCGAGATCGCCGTACCGGGGCGCATCGGCGACGGTGCACGTGGCGGTGACCCCCGCGCGGGCGAGTGCCGTCATCAGGTCACGGATCAGTGCTTCGGTCGTGGCGTCAGACCGTGTCGGGGACACCACCTCAGCCACCGAGATAGCCCGCACCTCACCGCCGCGAAATCGCACCCGCGCCGCCGAGGACAATCCAAACCAGCCGTGTGCGGGGTTGTCCAGCGTATAGGGGAAGACTGCGGTGTCCACCGATTCCACCGATCCAGGCTCGTGCAGCAGTCCGAAGCCGCGACCGATCACGGCGTTTCCGACCTCGCTGACCGGCATGGCCCCCGGTACTGGACATGGCCATCGCAACCTGAGTAGGCGGTCCGCTCCGGTGAATTCGTCGACGGTGGTGCGGCAGTCCAAACGATCCACCCCTTGCCACAGCGTCAGTACCTGCGTGTAGCGCAGCAGGCCGGGGATCTCTCCGGTGACAATTACCCGCTGCCCCAGCGCGCTGCGATACCCGCGCACCGAGGTCGCCGGCATCTGAGATGACGTGGTCACCGACCCCTTCGGCAGGAGATGCCACGGCCCCTCCCCCGCGGTCGGATGTGCGGGGTACTCGTCGTAAACAGCGAGCTCGTTGCCGACCCTTGCCTCGGCGATGAGTTCGCGCCCGTCGGCGATCAGCGAGCTCACCCCTCCGCCTCGTGCCGGGTCGATCCGCAAGCGGTAGTAACCGTTGGCGATCTCCTCACCCTCCAGCGGCTTCCACGAATCAGCGTCAGCACCGGGCACTATGCCGGGCACTATTCGAAAGGAGCGCCAACCCAGTGACGGCACATCTCGAGCCACCCAGGTGATCGAATGCCCACCGTGTTCGGACAGCACAGGCACCCGCTGGCCGTCGCTGTCTACAACATGGCCCGACAGTGGTTCGTCCAGATGTAGCGTCACGACATCGGAGCGACCGTGTCCCAGTGGGTTCCAGACCGCCACCGAGGCATCCACCGCCGTGGATATCAAACTCAGGGCGCGGTCCCTGGCATCGGTTCCCAGTTGCCAGGCGTCTCGCCAACCGGTGAGCAGATCGAGATAGACCTGGTCGGATTCCGATCCGGTGATGGCGTCATGGTGAGCGCCGTACGCCAGCTGCACCCAGGCCTTGGCCAGGGCCGCCTCAGGATAGGTGGCGCCGGTCAGCAGCCCGGCGAAAGCTGCGAACCGCTCAGCGTGCAAGACCGCATGCTCGGCAGCGCGGTTGGCCTGTTTGGTGTCGATGTATGACACGTCTTTGCCGGTGTAGATCGGGTTCATGTCGCGGGTCTGCGGTGAGAGCGTTGTACCGGGCTGCCGCAGTTCGTCACGTACCGCGGCGAAGAATTCTCGCGGCAGGGCACACACGAAACGCGGCCAGGTGTAACGAGAATTCCAGTCGCGGTGTATTTCGGTGACCCACTTGTTGGGCGGGGTGTAGTCGGTACCGACGGGCAGCAGCACGTTGCGGGTCAGCGCCACCTTCTTCATCTTGACGAATAGCTCATAGGTGGCGGCCTCGGCCTCGGGCAGCGAAGCCGACGAGTCCATCCACCATCCGGCCGCGTAATGCGCGGGCATGTAGTGGGTCAGCAGGCCACGCCCCGACGGTGCTATCCACTCGAACTCGCTAGCGAACTGCATTCGCTCGGGGTCACCATCGCGGCCGTTCTCGGCGGCCATCGGCCCCCACTGGTGATGCGGCCCACGCGCCCATGAACTCGATGTCAGACCTGCATCGGCAGCAATCCCCGGGAACTGAGGGTCGTGACCGAACACGTCGAGCTGCCACGCTGTCGACGGATCGGCGCCCATCACGTCGCGCTGAAAACCAATACCGTGCACAAAGTTACGGATGGTGGTCTCCGGGCTGGTGAGGTTGGTGTTGGGCTCGTTGTTGGCGCCCCCCATGATCTCGACACGCCCTTCGGCGATCATCCTGCGCAGGTCGGCGCGGTCCTGGGGGTGCGTGTCCCAGAACGGTTTGAGGTAGTCGACCTCGGCAAGCACGAACTTGTACTCCGGCTCCCGCCTGGCCATCTCAAGATGGGCGCTGACCAACTCGAAGCCGTTGGTCTGCCGGCATCGACCGGGCGACTCCTCGGTCCACAGACTGGTATAGGCGGCCTGGGTGTTCCACCACACCGGGTCGTAATGGAAGTGGCTGACCATGAACATGGTCCAGCCCGGTTCGGCGACAGTGAAATCGAAGTCAACGACGCTCTCGCCGGCTACCGCGCGCGCCCGCCGGCGCTGGCCGGCCACCGGTCCGGCGACCCTGACCGCGACCTCCAAAGATGCACCGCCGGGTTGCGCTGTCGACTCACCGATGGTCTGCAATCCCGGCCCCTCGATACGAACCGGTGTCGGTGACGAGCAGCCGCGGTGGGACACCCGGACGATCTGGAGCGGTTCGTCA
>DAOUYK010000093.1 GCA_030666145.1 Mycolicibacterium sp.
GTCATATCGACCAGAGCCACCGCCCCGGCCTCGCCGTCTTCGACGTTCACTCCGTAGACCAGGCCGAGGTCGACGACATTGATCCCGAGCTCGGGGTCGACGACGTCGTGCATCGCCTCTTCCAAATCGGCGATCAGCTCAGCATTTGGTACTGCCGTGTCACTCATCAGTTCTCCTCACGACTCTCGGGGGGATGAGCCGGCGCCAGCGCTTCATCCGACGCGCCGGCCTGCGCCAGCGCGGCCTTGAACGCTGTCCAGCCCAGTAACGCACACTTGACCCGCGCCGGGTACTTGGAGACGCCGGCGAACGCCACCCCGTCGCCGAGCAGGTTCTCATCGCCTTCAATCCTGCCGCGCGATAACACCATCTCCGAGAATGCGGTAACCGTCTTGAGCGCGTCACCCACACTCTGCCCGATCACCTGGTCAGTCAGCACTGACGTCGATGCCTGGCTGATCGAGCAGCCCTGACCGTCATAGGAGATGTCGGTAACGGTCTCCCCGTCCTCGGACAGCGCCACCCGCAGCGTAACTTCATCTCCACAGGTCGGGTTTACGTGACTGACCTGCGCGCTGAAGGGCTCCCGCAGACCGCGGTGGTGCGGATGCTTGTAATGGTCCAGGATCACTTCCTGGTAAATCTGCTCCAGTCTCATCCTCAGCCGCCCGAACCCCGGGTTGTCCCCGCGCCCCGCGGCCCGGAGGTACTCCGGGCGCTACTGAGCTCCGGATCGAAGAATTCCACGGCTCGGCGCACGCCCGCGATCAACCGGTCGACTTCCTCGACGGTGTTGTAGACGGCGAAAGAAGCCCGCACCGTCGCAGCGACGCCGAATCGGCGGTGTAGCGGCCACGCGCAATGGTGACCGACACGCGCCGCTACCCCGTCATCGTCGAGAACCTGCCCGACATCGTGCGCGTGCACACCCTCCACCACGAACGAGACCGGGGAGCCGCGATCCTGGGTGCAAACCGGCCCGAGGATCTGGACGCCCTCAACACTCGAGAGTCCGGCCAATGCGGCGGCGACCAACTCGGACTCGTGCTGTTGGACCGCTGCCATCCCGATGTCCTGCAAGTACCGGGCGGCAGCGCCCAAACCGACGAGCTGAGAGGTCATCGGGGTGCCCGCTTCAAACCGTTGCGGGGCCGGCGCGTAAGTGGTGGCCTCCAGGGTTACCGTCTCGATCATCGACCCGCCGGTCAGGAAAGGCGGTAGCGTGTTGAGTAACTCACGGCGGCCATAAAGCACACCAATACCGTTGGGGCCCAGCATCTTGTGGCCGGAGAACGCGGCAAAATCGACGTCGAGGTCGTGGAAGTGCACGGGTTGATGCGGTACCGACTGGCAGGCATCGAGCAGAGTCAACGCGCCGACGGCCTTGGCCCTACCGACCAGCTCGGCCACCGGGGCGAGCGCACCGGTGACATTCGAATGATGGCTGAATGCAACGAGTTTCACACGCTCATCGAGTTCAAGTGAGTCCAGGTCGATCCGACCGTCGTCCGTCACGCCGTACCAGCGCAGCTCAGCACCCGTTCGTCGACACAGCTCCTGCCACGGAATCAAGTTCGCGTGATGCTCCAGCTCCGTCGTGACGATCACATCGCCGGGGCCGACTGCCCGATCAAACCGGCCGTCACCGATGGTGTACGACACGAGATTGATCGCCTCGGTCGCGTTCTTAGTGAATACCAGCTCATCGGGTTCGGCTCCCACGAACGCCGCGATACCTGCGCGGCCGTTTTCATAGGCGTCCGTGGACTCCTCCATCAGCTGATGAGCGCCGCGGTGCACGGCCCCATTCGAATGAAGCAGAAAGTCGCGTTCGGCGTCGAGCACCGGTATCGGGCGCTGCGATGTCGCACCGGAGTCCAGATACGCGAGCTGACGTCCGCCGCGCATCACCCGGTTCAGGATGGGGAAGTCCGCCCGAATCCGGGCGATGTCCTTCAGCCCCAGCGGGTCTGTGACAGTCGTCGTCATTGCACGCCTCTTCGCCTACGTGGCTGAGGCGGCCTGGGTGAAACGCTCATAACCGTTCTCTTCGAGCTCGTCGGCCAGCTCCGGGCCACCGGACTGGATGATCCGGCCACCGAAGAACACGTGCACGAACTGTGGCTGGATGTAGCGCAGGATGCGGGTGTAGTGCGTGATCAGCAGAATTCCGCCATGCTCGGTCTCGGCGTAGCGGTTGACGCCCTCGCTGACAACACGGAGCGCGTCGACGTCCAGACCGGAGTCGGTCTCGTCCAGGATCGCGATCTTCGGCTTGAGCAACCCCAGCTGCAGAATCTCATGGCGCTTCTTCTCACCACCGGAGAAGCCCTCGTTCACACTGCGTTCGCTAAAGGATGGGTCGATGTCGAGATCGCTCAAAGCGCCCTTGACCTCCTTGACCCAGTGCCGAAGCTTGGGAGCTTCACCGCGGACTGCGGTAGCGGCGGTGCGCAGGAAGTTCGACATCGATACGCCCGGCACCTCGATGGGATACTGCATCGCCAAAAAGATCCCCGCCCGGGCTCTTTCATCAATGCTCATGTCCAGGACGTCGGCGCCGTCGAGCGTGATCGACCCGGAGGTCACGGTGTACTTCGGATGGCCCGCGATCGCGTACGACAGGGTCGACTTGCCTGATCCGTTTGGCCCCATCACCGCATGGGTCTCCCCGGACTTCACGGTGAGGTTGACGCCCTTGAGGATCGGGATGTCGACCTCATCGTTGGAGGTGACGGAGACGTGGAGGTCCTTGATTGCCAGTATGGTCATATCTACGAACTTCTCGATTCAGTGATTGCTAGTTCTTGTTCGATGGCCTCGGTGAGGCGCTCACGTACCGCCGGGACGGCGATCTTGGCGATGATCTCGTTGAAGAAACCGCGCACGACCAGACGGCGGGCCTGTACTTCCGGGATGCCCCGGGCGCGCAGGTAGAACAGCTGCTCGTCGTCGAAACGCCCGGTGGCGCTGGCATGTCCGGCACCGATGATCTCACCGGTCTCGATCTCCAAGTTGGGCACCGAGTCCGCACGGGCACCGTCAGTAAGCACCAGATTGCGGTTGACCTCAAAGGTGTCGGTGCCGGTGGCCTCGGCCCGGATCAAGACGTCGCCGATCCACACGGTGTGCGCGTCGGGCAGCGCGGAATCCGGATCTCCCTGCAGCGCACCCTTATACAACACGTCGGAGCGGCAATTGGGGTATGCGTGGTCGACTAGCAGCCGCGCCTCAAAGTGCTGGCCGTCGTCGGCGAAGTACGTGCCCAACAACTGCGCGTCGCCTCCGGGACCGGAGAAACGCACCGTTGCCGACGTACGGACGAGGTCGCCCCCGAGCGTGACGTTGACATGTCCGAGAACCGCGTCCCTGCCCAACCGTGCATGGTGGGCGCTGACGTGCACCATTTCATCGGCCCAGTCGGCGATCCAGATCACCCCGAGGCCCGCCGAGTCGCCGACGATGATCTCGACATTGTCTGCGTAAGTTCCGCTGCCGCGCAGATCGACGACCACGATGGCCCGTGCCAGTTCTTCGACCCGAATCTGCAGATGTCCGTAGGCCACCGCGCCTTCGCCGGGGCCGGTGACGGCAATCTCGATGGGTTCGCTGACCTCGGTGTCCCGCGCGACGGTGACAACAGTCGCGGAGTTGAATGATGAGAATGCCTGGGCGGCAACCCGGTCAGCGGGAACACCACCCTCGCCGAGTCGATTATCGCCACGGCGCACCGTCTCCACCGTGACGCCTGCGCGCTCGGCTACCTCGATGCGAGGGCTGCCGTTAGCGGGCGCGGAGCCGTCATGCAGGCCACGTAGGCGCTTCAGTGGCGTGAATCGCCATAACTCGTCGCGACCTCCGGGGACCTCGAAGGCGTCCACATCGAAGGCGGCGAAGAGCTCGCCTTTGTTGGCGGCAGCCAACGTTGAGCCCGACGTGTTGACGATCCCTTCGACGGCCTCGGTGAGATTGTTGGTATCCGTCACTAGCCGACCGCGCCTTCCATCTGCAGCTCGATCAGCCGGTTGAGCTCCAGGGCGTACTCCATCGGCAGTTCCTTGGCGATTGGCTCCACGAACCCGCGGACCACCATCGCCATGGCCTCGTCCTCGGTCAGTCCGCGGCTCATCAGGTAGAACAGCTGATCCTCGCTAACCTTCGACACCGTCGCCTCATGACCCATCGTGACGTCGTCCTCACGGATGTCTACATAAGGGTAGGTGTCACTGCGACTGATCGTATCGACAAGCAGGGCATCACATTTCACGCTGGCGCGGGATCCGTGGGCACCCTTGTTCACCTGAACCAGACCGCGATAGGACGCCCGGCCACCGCCGCGGGCCACCGACTTCGACACGATGTTCGATGACGTGTTCTGCGCCAGGTGTAGCATCTTGGCGCCGGTGTCCTGGTGCTGGCCTTCGCCGGCAAACGCCACCGAGAGCACCTCACCCTTGGCGTACTCCCCAGTCATCCACACCGCTGGGTACTTCATGGTGACCTTGGAACCGATGTTGCCGTCGACCCACTCCATCGTGGCGCCGGCCTCGGCGCGGGCTCGCTTGGTTACCAGGTTGTAGACGTTGTTCGACCAGTTCTGAATGGTGGTGTAACGGCAACGGCCACCAGGCTTTACGATGATCTCCACCACTGCAGAATGCAATGAATCCGACTTGTAAATGGGGGCGGTGCAACCTTCCACGTAGTGGACGTACGCGCCCTCGTCGACGATGATCAACGTGCGCTCGAACTGGCCCATGTTCTCGGTGTTGATCCGGAAGTAGGCTTGCAGCGGGATGTCTATGTGCACACCTTTCGGGACGTAGATGAACGAACCGCCGGACCACACCGCGGTGTTCAGCGCCGAGAATTTGTTGTCCCCGGCCGGGATCACCGTTCCAAAATACTGCTTGAAGATAGCGGGATGTTCCTTCAGCGCCGTGTCGGTATCCAAGAAGATGACGCCTTGGGCCTCCAGATCCTCGCGGATGGAATGGTAAACAACCTCCGACTCGTATTGAGCCGCTACTCCGGATACCAGGCGTTGCTTCTCCGCCTCCGGGATACCGAGCTTGTCGTAGGTGTTCTTTATGTCCGCGGGCAGGTCGTCCCACGTCGCGGCCTGCTTCTCGCTCGATCGGACGAAGTATTTGATGTTGTCAAAGTGGATGCCCTCAAGATTTGAACCCCAGTTCGGCATCGGCTTTTTACCGAAGGTGCGTAGGGCTTTCAGCCGGATATCGAGCATCCACTCCGGCTCGTCCTTCTTAGCCGAGATGTCGCGCACGACGGCTTCAGACAACCCGCGCGCAGCACTGGCGCCCGCGAGGTCGGAGTCAGCCCAGCCGTAGCCGTAGTTGCCCAGGGAGGCAATGGTCTCCTCCTGAGTGAGCGGTGTCTCTGGCGTGAGTGTCACTGCGACACACTCCTCTTGCTCTTGTCGTGACTCCTGCGCGGGCTGATGCGCCGGAGGTCGTGCGGATGTTCCTAGCGTTTGACCGGCATAAGCGGGACGTGGGTGGTGCAGGCGCAATCGCCGTTTGCGATGGTCGCCAGCCGTTGCACGTGGGTACCCAGCACTTCGGCCATCGCCTTCTGTTCGGCCTCGCACAGCTCGGGGAATTCTGCGGCTACGTGCGACACCGGACAGTGATGCTGACAGATCTGCACCCCGCGCACAGGCCCGCCCACCCGTGTGGTGGTCGTCGCGTACCCGGCGACCATCAAAGCGTCGGCGATCCGGTCGGCGGCCACCTCGACGTCCCCGGATTTTGTACCCGCCGTGGGTTTGACATCGGCCAGGATTGCGTCGATACGCCTGCGGGCGAACGTCCGAACAGCTTCGTCCCCGCCGAGTTCGCGCAGTTGACGCATGGCCGCCGAGGCCAGGTCGTCGTAGGTGTGCTCTAACTTCTCCCGGCCCGCGGCCGTGAGCTGATAGCGCTTCGCCGGTCGACCCCGCCCGGCCTGCTGCCATGCCGCTGCGCGGTTGGCCTGGGCATCTCCGGCATCGATGAGGGCGTCGAGGTGCCTGCGCACGCCGGCGGCGGATAACCCCAGATGCTCTCCGATACGGTTCGCGGTTATCGGACCTGACTCCAGGAGAAGCCGGATGATCGCTCCCCTGGTGTCCCCATGGGTGTCGCCGTCAGCAGGGTGTGCGGGCACCGACTGCAATGCAGTCCGGGGCGGAACCTGCCGACGGATTTTCACAACACCAGTGTGACGGAATTCCAGAATCGGGTCCAGTAAGGTCACCCTAACTAAGGGGCGAGGGCTACGCTGCCCACGTGGCAGCCCGCCAACGCTCCCTCAGCAAGTCGATCGTCGGCTGGCACGGCGACGAGCGCGCGGTCGCCCGTCCACTCAACGCCGTCGAACTCGTCGCGATGCGCCGGACCCGCCGGTTCGGAGCGACCGGCACGGTACTCATGGCGATCGGAGCTCTCGGTGCCGGCGCGCGTCCAGTGATCCAGGACCCTACGTTCGGTGTCCGACTACTGAACCTGCCGTCGCGTATCCAGACTGTCTCGCTGACGATGACCACCACGGGTGCGGTGATGATGGCGTTGGCGTGGCTGATGCTGGGCCGGTTCGCGCTCGGAGAGCGAAAGATGACGCGCAGCCAGCTCGACCGCACCCTGCTGCTCTGGGCGTTGCCGCTGCTGATCGCGCCGCCCATGTACAGCAAGGACGTCTACTCCTACCTGGCCCAAAGCGAGATCGCAGAACAGGGCAACGACCCGTATGTCGTCGGCCCGGCAACTGGCCTCGGCCTCGGCCACGTTTTCACCCTGTCGGTGCCCAGCTTGTGGCGGGAAACGCCCGCGCCCTACGGGCCGCTGTTCCTGTGGATCGGTCGCGGCATCTCCGCCCTGACCGGCAAGAACATCGTTGAGGCAGTGTTGTTGCACCGTGTGGTCGTGTTGGTCGGCGTCGGGATGATCGTGTGGGCCACCCCTCGCCTAGCCCGCCGATGCGGGGTAGCCGAGGTGAGTGCGCTGTGGCTCGGCCCGGCCAACCCGCTGCTGTTCATGCACCTCGTCGCCGGCATCCACAACGAGGCGTTGATGTTGGGGTTGATGCTGACCGGTACCGAGTTCGCGCTACGCGGCATCGCGAGCATCAAAGCCGGGAACTCGCTTATTTCTTTGAGACCGGCATGGACTCCGGCATGGCCACGCAACCGTGTGCAATGGGCCCCCTGGTATCCGATGGCGATGCTGCTGATCGGCACCGTGCTGATCACTGCTTCATCCCAGGTGAAGCTACCGGGGCTGCTGGCGCTGGGCTTCGTGTCGATGGCGCTGGGACATCAATGGGGCGGCACTATCAAAGCGTTCTTCATCGCAGGCGGATCCCTGGGAGCGGTGTCGCTGGCGGTGATGGCGCTGATCGGCTGGGCCAGCGGGCTCGGGTTCGGCTGGCTGTTCACTCTCGGCACCGCCAACGTCGTCCGTAGCTGGATGTCACCGCCAACGCTACTGGCGTTGGGCACCGGCCAGGTCGGCATCCTGCTCGGGCTTGGTGACCACACCACTTCGGTGCTCGCGCTGACCCGTGCGATCGGCGTCATCCTGATCGCGGTGATTGTCACCTGGCTGCTCTACGCGGTGCTCCGCGGCCGGCTACATCCGGTCGGCGGACTCGGGGTCGCCCTCGGGGCGACCGTCCTGCTGTTCCCGGTAGTACAACCGTGGTACCTGCTGTGGGCGATCATCCCGCTCGCCACCTGGGCCACCCGGCCGGGTTTCCGGGTGGCGGTGATCGGCGCCACCCTGGTCGTCGGAATCTTCGGACCGACGGCTAACGGCGACCGATTCGCCCTGTTCCAGATAGTGATGGCGACGCTGGCGAGCGCATTGATCGTGCTGGTCCTGATCGCGTTGACCTATCGACGGCTACCCTGGCGCCCAATTCCCGAACCCCCCGTCGAGACTGACCAGGAGCTCGACGAGGTGCCCGATTCGGACCCGCCGCCCCCACCGGAGCCACCCACGGCCAGACCCGACGCCTACGCTGAGTCTCCGTGACCTCCGGTGCTGTCGACTCCTCGCGGGAGCGCTCATCGGCAGCCCCCATGCTGCTGCGCGGCGTCAGCAAGCGGTACGGCTCGACGACCGCGGTGTCAGAGCTCGACTTAGAGGTCGAGACCGCCGAGGTGTTTGCGCTGCTGGGGCCCAACGGTGCTGGGAAGACGACCACGGTGGAAATGTGCGAGGGCTTCATCAAGCCCGACTCCGGCAAGATCGAGATCCTCGGTCTGGATCCCATCGCCGACAACGCGCAGATGCGGTCACGTATCGGCGTGATGCTGCAGGGCGGTGGGGCATATCCGGCGGCGCGCGCAGGCGAGATGCTCAACCTCGTGGCCTCCTATGCCTGCGACCCCATCGACCCGCAATGGCTGCTGGACACCCTGGGGCTGACCGAATCTGCCCGCACCACGTATCGGCGGCTGTCCGGTGGCCAACAGCAGCGACTCTCGCTGGCCTGCGCGGTCGTCGGCCGGCCCGAGTTGGTGTTCCTCGACGAACCCACGGCGGGCATGGACGCGCACGCGCGAATCGTGGTGTGGGAGTTGATTGACGCGCTGCGACGCGACGGTGTGACGGTGGTGCTCACCACGCACCAGCTGACCGAGGCGGAGGAGCTCGCCGACCGGATCCTGATCATCGACCGCGGCGTTGCGGTCACCACCGGCACTCCGGCTGAACTGATGCGCAGCGGCGCAGAGAACCAACTGCGGTTCCGGGCGCCCCGGATGCTGGACCTAACCCTACTGACATCGGCACTGCCGGAGAGTTTCCAGGCGGTTGAGACGTCCCCAGGGGAATACCTCGTCGAAGGCCACATCGATCCGCAGGTGCTCGCGACCGTCACCGCGTGGTGTGCGCGCCTCGACGTCTTGGCCACCGACATGCGCGTCGAACAGCGCAGTCTGGAGGACGTGTTCCTCGAACTGACGGGTCGCGAGTTGCGATCATGAACAATCGTTTCGCACCCGGAACGTTCACGCCCGACCCCCGCCCGTCGGCGGTGTCGCGGATGCTCAAGGCGCAGTTCGCGCTGGAGTTACGCCTGCTACTGCGCAACGGGGAGCAACTGCTGCTCACGATGTTCATCCCGATCACCTTGTTGGTGGGGCTGACGGTGTTGCCGTTGGGTTCGTTCGGGGACAACCGCGCGGCGGCCTTCGTCCCGGCCATCATGGCTCTGGCGATCATCTCCACGGCGTTCACCGGCCAGGCGATCGCCGTCGCGTTCGACCGCCGCTACGGAGCCCTCAAGCGGCTCGGGGCCACAGCTCTTCCCGTGTGGGGCATTATCGCCGGAAAATCGCTGGCGGTGGTGGCGGTGGTGGCCCTGCAGTCGATCTTGTTCGGCGCCATCGGTTTTGCGCTGGGGTGGCGTCCGCCGGTCGCCGGACTCGCGATAGGCGCGGTGGTCATTGCGCTCGGTACCGCCGTTTTCGCCGCCCTCGGCCTTCTGCTGGGCGGCACCCTGCGCGCCGAGATCGTGCTGGCGGTCGCCAATCTGCTGTGGTTCGTATTTGCCGGCCTGGGCGCACTCACGCTGGGAGGTGGCATGGTCGGATCCGGAGTGCAATGGGTGGCACGGCTGACGCCCTCGGGCGCACTCACCGAAGCCCTATCCCGGGCGGTGACGCTTTCAATGGACTGGTTCGGCCTCGCGGTGCTCGCGGCGTGGGGCGTCGTCGCCGGGTTGTGCGCGCTGCGCTGGTTCCGCTTCACCTGAGGAAACACCGCGGCAACCGCACCCAAAAGCACCCGCCGGTATGAGCGGCAACATCAGGGGCAAACGCACTGGAAAACAACTACCTCAGCCAGGTCGATGTAGTTATATCCCTATGAGCTACCGAACGCTATGCACGACAAGGGTTTTCCTGCTCGCCGGTGAGCGTTGTGGGTGTCAATATCCTGGACCCCTCGGTGCTCTCCGACGAACCGCTACCCCACAACCGCTGGTGTGTAAAGACATTCGGTGAGGTGTTCGTTCTAAGCGAAAGACAACACGCCGAGGACACTGTCCAACCACCCCGATACTGAGCGCAACGAAGGAGAAGCCATGACAACCGTAAACTTTACCGGCGGCGAGGTCGCCATACCCGACCCAACCCCCGAGGTCGACCTGACCCAGTACACCCTCGAAGACCTGTCGAAGTACATACAGGCCCGGCATCGCGAAGGCCGAGGCCCACGTCGACAAGACCAACAAGGTCCTCGCTGTGAACCATCAGGACACCGTCGACCGCCTGGACCTCCAGGGGAAGAAGGCCCACGACCGCGACGTGAAGCTGCGGAAGCAGGCGGAGGCCAAGTGAGCACCCCGGACCTCACCGAACTGCTGCGATCGTGGGAGCTCGCCCTACGATCGGAACGGAAGTCAGCCGCCACCATCCAGGTCTACGGCAACGGTGTCAGGACGTTCCTCCGCTGGTGCGAGAGCAACGGCCACCCACCGGCCCTCGACCGCACCCTGCTGAAGCTGTTCGTCGCCGACCTGTTGGATGGTGGCGCTGAGCCTTCGACTGCCGGTTCCCGGCAGCTTGCGATGCGCAGGTTCTCTGCGTGGTTGGCGGAGGAGGACGAGATCGACCGTGATCCGCTGCTCGGACTCAAACCACCCAAGATTGATGCCAAGGTTACCGAGGCCCTCTCCGATGATGATCTTCGAAGCCTCGTGAAGGCTTGCATGGGTAGGGAATTCGTGGATCGTCGTGATGAGGCGATGATTCGTTTGATGGCTGAGACGGGTATGCGTGCCGGTGAGGCTTGTGACCTGCAGGTCGCTGATGTGGACCTGCGTGGCCGTCCGGCGAAGGTCACTGTCCGGCGAGGCAAGGGCGGCAAAGGGCGTGTGGCTCCGTTCGGGCCTGACACTGCCAGGGCGCTCGACCGGTACATGCGGGCTCGGAGGTCGCACCGGCTGGCTGACACCTCCGCTCTATGGCTTGGTGGCGGCGGGCAAGGCTTTGGCTATTACGGGCTGCACAAGGCTCTTCGGGCGCGGGCCACCGCGGCAGGTCTCACTGGGTTTCATCCGCATCTGTTGCGGCATACGGCGGCTACGAGGTGGTTGGCCGCCGGCGGTTCGGAAAATGGGTTGATGGCCGTGGCGGGTTGGCGGACGCGCAGCATGCTCGACCGCTACACGCAGGCGTCGGCTTCTGAGCGGGCGTCTGAGGAGTCGCTTCGCCTGGGGTTGGGTGAGCTGTAATGGCATTCGACTGGGCAGAGATGCAGGAGCTGCCCGCCGTCGAGGTGTTGATCGTTG
>DAOUYK010000037.1 GCA_030666145.1 Mycolicibacterium sp.
CTTTGGAGGCTGAAAGTAATTGGAATCGCGCAACAGCAACAATTGCAGTACCGAGCGCTCGCGATCGCGCGTTTCACAAACTGTGTGCTCGCGCGGGTGTTCCGCAGCTGCGCGTGCATGATCTCCGCCACTCCTGCGCCACGCTGCTGTTCACAATGGGGGTGCCACCGGTCACCATGCAGCGGATCCTGCGACACAGTTCGATCACCGTGACTACTGGGACCTATGTCGAAGTAATCGAGGCGGTGCAGCGCGACGCACTAGACTCGATGGGCACTTTGTTCGAACACACGGACGGCGCGTCAGCCGGCCGGTAGTCGTCATTGAAGCCGCCGTTGTCGTCGCAGTTGTCGTCAACGACTCGAAAGACGAATCCGTAGGGCCGCTTCCTCCCTGGTGGAGCTAAGGGGACTCGAACCCCTGACCCCCACACTGCCAGTGTGGTGCGCTACCAGCTGCGCCATAGCCCCGTGAACTTGTGCTCATCGAAGCTACACCACCTGCGGTTGGCCTTCAAAACAGCAGGTCAAGGTACTTCACCACCTGCTGCCGGACCCAGCGGACGCGCTTGGGTATGCGCTGCGAACGTACGCGGGCGGGTTTCGGGAGCAAAGATCCAGCCGACCGCGGCCACTACGAGAATCGCACCGCTCACCGTGAAGGCCCACCCGAACGATGCGTGCTGGGCCACCTGCCCCACAACAAGTGAGCCGACGATCGAACCGAGGTCGGCCATCATCTGAAACGTCGCCACAGCCGTGCCACCGCGGGCTTTGTTGCCGATGATGTCGGCCACCGCTGCCTGCTGCGGGGAGATGAAGATGCCGGTAGCCGCGCCGGTAACATAGGCGACCGCAAGAAATATCGGCAGCGATGTCGTGAACCCCACAAAGATCGTCGCGACTGCCGACACGGTGAGCCCGACGATGAGCAGCTTTCGTCGACCGATTCGGTCCGACAGGTAGCCGCTAGGGATCACGACCGAGATGTTGCCGACTGCGAACGCCGCCAGTACGAGGCCAGCGACGCCCGGCCCGTGATTGAAAACCTCCATCACCAACAGCGGCACCAGCGCGATCCGCAGACCGAACGCCGCCCATCCCGTCGCGAAATTGGATAACAGCGCCGCCCGGTAAGCCCGATGACGCAGCACCACGCGGATCGATACGGGGGCTTCCTCGTCCTCCGCCGGAGCTGCCAGCGGGGAGTTGCGCAGACCCAGGAACACCACCGCCGCGGCGACCATCAGCGCGGCCCCGTAGATGACGAACGGCGCCGCCAACCCGAAACCGGCGGTAAGGCTGCCCAGCACCGGTCCGCCCACCGAGCCGATGAGGAACCCAGAGGAGAACAACCCGGCCACCCGGCCACGTGCGTCCGGCGGCGAGATCCGGATCATCAGCCCCAGCGCTGACACCGTGAACATGGCCGAGCCCATGCCGCCGATCGACCGGAACAGCAGGAGCTGCCCATATGTTTGCGCGAACGCGCACACCGCCGTCGACAGCGCCACGATCAGCAGGCCGCTGATGTAGACCCGACGCTCCCCCAATCGCTGGACCAACCAGCCCGCAGGCGGCGCCGCGCACAGCCGCATCAACGCGAACGCGGTGATGACGAACGTCGCCGCGCTGATGCTGACCCCGAAGTGGCGTGCATATTGCGGCAACACCGGAGCCACCACGCCGAATCCCAGCGCGACCACCACGTTGGCGCCCGCCAACAGCCACACCTCGCGCGGTAACCGCTGTTTGGCTTGCTCGGGCGCAGTCGGGCAATCGCCCTCCGCGCGCGAATTCACGTAGCGCCCTTTTGGAGGACCTTGTTCACCACTTCCCGCGCCACGTCCTGAACCTCGGCGAGATGCTCAGGACCGCAAAACGATTCCGCATAGATCTTGTATACGCCCTCGGTTCCCGAAGGGCGCGCGGCGAACCAAGCGTTCTCGGTCGTCACCTTCAGGCCACCCAGCGGGGCACCGTTGCCCGGCGCGGTCGTCAGCTTTGCGATAATCGGCTGGCCGGCCAACTCGGTGGCAGTGACCTCCTCGGGCGACAGCCTGCTCAACCGCGCCTTCTGTTCGCGACTGGCGGGGGCGTCGATACGCGCATACGTTGGGGCCCCATACTTTTCGGTCAACGCCGCATACCGTTGCGACGGCGTCGAACCCGTCACTGCGAGGATCTCCGAGGCCAGCAGAGCCAGGATGATCCCGTCCTTGTCCGTCGTCCACACTGATCCGTCGCGGCGCAGGAAGGACGCGCCCGCGCTCTCCTCGCCCCCGAAGCCGATGGTGCCGCTGATCAGACCGTCAACAAACCACTTGAAACCAACCGGCACCTCCACCAGGTTGCGGCCCAAGCCGGCTACCACCCGGTCGATGATCGACGAGCTCACTGCCGTCTTGCCAACTGCGGTCCCTGCCGCCCACTGCGGGCGGTGGGCGAATAGATAGTCGATCGCCACTGCGAGGTAGTGATTCGGGTTGAGCAGACCACCGTCGGGGGTGACGACGCCGTGGCGATCGGAGTCAGCGTCGTTGCCCGTGGCGACTTGATAAGAGTCCGGGTTGCCGACCATCGTTCGGATAAGCCCAGCCATGGCGTTGGGCGAGCTGCAATCCATCCGGATCTTGCCGTCGGTGTCCAGGGTCATGAATCGCCAAGTAGCATCCACGAGCGGGTTGACGACGGTCAGATCGAGGTTGTGGCGTTCGGCGATGGCACCCCAGTAGTCAACGCTGGCCCCGCCCAACGGGTCGGCACCGATCCGGATTCCCTGCGCGCTGATCGCTTGCACATCGACGACGTTGGGCAGATCTGCCACGTAGGCCTCGAGGTAATCGTGGCGCTGCGCAGCACCCAGCGCCTTGGGCAGCGGCACCCGCTTGACACCCTTGAGGCCGTCGCGCAGGAGTTCGTTGGCTCGAGTGGCGATGACGCCGGTGGCGTCGGTGTCGGCCGGACCGCCGCTGGGTGGGTTGTACTTGAACCCGCCATCGCGGGGCGGATTGTGCGACGGTGTGACGACTATTCCATCTGCGAGCGCATCGCCGCTTTGGGTGCCGCAGCCCCGGTTGAACGCCAGAATTGCGTGGCTGACCGCCGGTGTGGGCGTGTAGCGATCTGCCGCATCGATCATCGCGACAACATCGTTGGCGGCTAGTACCTCCAGCGCTGTGACCCACGCTGGCTCCGACAGCCCGTGGGTGTCCCGCCCAATGAATAGCGGGCCCGTGGTGCCCTGCGAAGCCCGATACTCGACTATGGCCTGCGTGGTGGCCAAGATATGCGCCTCGTTGAAGGCCGCATCCAGGCTCGATCCGCGGTGCCCCGAGGTGCCGAATGCGACTTGTTGATCGACATTGTCCGGATCCGGAGCGACCGTATAGTAGGCCGTCACCAGCTCAGCGACGTCGATCAGGTCCTCGGGCTGCGCAAGCTGACCGGCACGGGGGTTCGCCATGACGTCGATTCTGCTACGTCTACCTCCGTCAAAGAACCCGCTGGGGGGGGTGTGCATAATTCGGTAATGGCTTACGACCACCGGGAGCTCGCCGCGGTGTTCGCCGGGGGCGCGCTGGGCACCCTGGCCCGGGCCGGTCTCGATGAGCTCGCCGCGCCGGATCTTGGCCAGTGGCCCTGGCCAACCTTCACCGTCAACATCGTCGGTGCGTTCGTGCTGGGCGTGTTCATCACCCGACTGCTGGAACGCTTGCCGGTGTCCAGCTACCGGAGACCCCTTCTGGGCACCGGGTTCTGCGGCGGCCTCACGACGTTTTCCACTATGCAGGTCGAAACCCTCAGGATGCTTGAGCACGGCTACTACGGCCTGGCCGTGGGCTACATCGCAGCCAGCATCGTCGGGGGCCTGTGCGCCGTATATCTCGGGACCGCCGCGGTGCGCCGAGTCCGGGTGCGCCGATGACGGCACTGCTGTGGGTAGGAGTGGCCGTGATCGGCGGAGTCGGCGCGGTGCTGCGGTTCAGCCTCGACCGCCAGATTTCCCTATGGGCGTCGGGTAATTTTCCGCTCGGCACGATGGTGGTCAACATCAGCGGCGCGATGTTGCTGGGCTTCGTCGCAGGTTTGGCGTTCAGCCCGCACGTGGCGCTGCTGGCCGGAACCGCCTTCTGCGGGTCTTACACCACTTTTTCCACGTGGATGTTCGAGACGCAACGCCTGGCTGAAGAGCGCCAGATATGGCCTGCGGTAGTCAATATCGTGGTCAGCGTCGCGCTGGGGCTGCCCGCGGCGTGGCTGGGTCAAACCCTGGGGGCTAGTTTGTGAACGACGAAATTCTCACCCTGACTGCCTATTTCGCCGAGCGGGAACGCACCAATGACCGATTTCTGGCCGACGAGATGTTGCACCTATTCCACGACCAGGGTATCCCGGCGAGCGTGTTATTGCGCGGCATTGCGGGTTTCGGCGTCTCCAACGTCGTGCTCAGCGACCGCTCGCTGAGCTTGGGCGAGAGCGCCCCCGGGACCATCTCCGCTGTCGACCACCCCGAGCGAATTCTGGCGCTGACCGATTCGGTGACGGCGATGACCGCTCGCGGGGTGATTACCCTGCGGCGCGCCCACGACCTGCCGAGCCCACTGCCCGCGAACCCTGAGGACGTGCGTCTGTCGCTGAATCTGGGCCGCAAACAACGCGTGGCGGGGAAGCCCGGATACGTTGCGGTCTGCGCAGTGTTGCACCGTCTCGGATTCGCAGGAGCCGAAGTGTTTCTCGGGGTCGACGGTACCGTTGCCGGACAACGCCGTCGGGCGCGGTTCTTCAGCAGCAACCGCGAGGTACCGCTGTTGGTAGCCGCGGTGGGCACCGCGGCGCAGGCGACCGCAGCGGTCGATGAGCTGCCTAAGATTCTGCCCGATCCGGTGTTCAGGGTCGAGAACATCGGGGTGTGCAAGAAGGACGGACAGCAGCTGGCCGACCCCCGAGAACTAGCGGGTACCAGTCCCTTCCAGAAGTTGACAGTTCGCACCGCCGAGGACACGTTGATCGACGGAAGGCCGATCCACCGCGCATTGATCGAGCAGCTCAGGGATTCCGCCCACGCAAGCGGGGCCACCGTGTTGCGCGGGATGTGGGGATACCTGGGCACCGACCGGCCGCACGGCGATCGGTTCCCTCACTTGGCCCGGCACGTGCCGGTGAGCACGGTGATCGTCGATACCTCACCCAACATCGCTGCGAGTTACGCGATCGTGGACGAACTCACCGAACACAACGGATTGGTCACCTGCGAGGCGGTCCCGGCAATGCTGGGTCTGCACGACGGGCAGAGGATCGGGAGTTTGAAGCTGGACTGACGCCATCACCACGTCAGCCACCGGTCGGCGACCCCAAGCCAGCCCTACCAGATCATCGGCGAGCCTTAGGCGCGCCGCGCTCCCCTGACCAGGTCAGGCAGCCGCGTGCTTGTCCTCGTCGCCGAAGGGCAGCACATGCATGACAGCGGCCGCCACGAGGCCGACGACGAGCCCGATAACCGCCGAGGCTGCCGTGTTAACCAGCCAGGCCAGCACCCCGCCAACTCCAGAGACGTGGTG
This sequence comes from Mycolicibacterium sp., assembly GCA_030666145.1. GTDB lineage: Bacteria > Actinomycetota > Actinomycetes > Mycobacteriales > Mycobacteriaceae > Mycobacterium. The sequence goes on from DAOUYK010000037.1 coordinate 5,561, forward strand.
CACATATCCCTCAGCGTGATGGACGAGGGCGTAGGGCGCATGCCATCCGAGTTCGTCGGTCCCGACAAGCAGGATATGCCCGCCAACCCACAGCATCGCCACGGTGCCGATAACCGTGAGCACGGACAGCAGCTTGGGCATGCCGGCGACGAGGCCGCGGCCCACCTTCTTGACGAACCCCGAGGAGCGCCGGGTGAGGCTCAAGCCGATGTCGTCCATCTTCACGATGCCGGCGACCACGCCGTACACCGCCAGCGTGATGATGACGGCGACGACCAGCAGGATGATGAGCCGCGGCAGGAACGATTGGTCCGCCACTTCGTTGAGGGCGATCACCATGATCTCGGCTGACAGGATGAAGTCGGTGCGAATAGCACCGGTGATCATGAAACGCTCGGCGTCCGCGCCGACGACGGCGGCCGGCAGACGCTGCGCATCAGCCACGCCGTGTCGGAGCACTTTTCCCAGTACCTTCTCGGCGCCCTCGTAGCACAGATAGGTTGCTCCGAGCATCAGAATCGGGGTGAGCACCCAGGGCGCGAACTGACTGAGAAGCAGCGCGGCAGGCAGAATGAAGACGATCTTGTTGCGCAAGGATCCGATGGCGATGCGTTTGATGATCGGTAGTTCGCGTTCGGCGGCCACGCCGTGCACGTACTGCGGCGTCACCGCAGTGTCGTCGATGACTACCCCCGCGGCCTTCGCCGTCGCGCGCCCCGCTGCTGCGCCGATGTCATCGATCGAAGCCGCCGCGAGCCGCGCCAACATGGCGACATCGTCGAGGAGCGCGAACAGCCCTGCACTCATGAAGCCCCCGTGAACGCTCTAGCAGTCATGGCACTAAAGATTACCCAGCTGGCAGGTCCGCTGACGCGCAGCTACTTCGGTGCGTTCAAGTCGTTCAGCGCCCGTTCGGCGCCGCGATTCAGCGGTACCGGCTCGGTCCGGCGTGCAGTGTCCAGGCTAATGCCCTTGGCCGCGCTGACCACCTGTCCCAGCTTCTGTTTGCGCTCGAACAGGATCATGGTGAGCACACAGGCTAGGTTGGCGTCGAAGTCCTCACGTACCAGCAACATGTTGGGAACCACGATGGTCTTGACGTCGGCTGGCAGCCCGTAAGTGTTGGCTGGGATGACGCCTTCTTCGTAGGCCGAGCTCAGCTTCTGCATCTCGGCCAATTGTCCTGTGATGTCAAGGAAGGCAACGTCGTCCCGAGCTGAGGTCAACAGGTCAGTGATCCCCGGCGTCGGTAGACCACCGGACCAAAACATCGCGTCGATCGCACCGTCTTTCATTCCGTCGACCGTCTTGGTCAAATTCAGTCGCTGCGCGGAGACATCGGATTCTGGGTTGAGGCCCGCAGCCGTCAGCAGACGATTGGCGATGACCTCTGTGCCCGACCCGGGCGAACCGGTGGAGATCCGTTTGCCCCGCATGTCGGCGATGGACGTTATCCCGCTGTCGGTCTTGACGATCACCTGAGTGTAGTTCGGGTAGATGCGTGAAATAGCCTGCACGGGTTGCTTATTTCCGTCGAAGCTACCCTTGCCCTCGACCGCGTCGGCGGCGGTGTCGGCGAGCGAGAACGCCACCTGATAGCTCCCGCTGACAAGTTGTTGGATGTTCTGCACCGACGCTCCGGTCTCGGCTGCCGTCGCCTTCACTGCGCCGGCTGTGGCGGCTGAAATCTGCTCCGCATAAGCGTTTCCGAGCGAGAAGTACACCCCGGTCGCGTTCCCGGTGGCGATGCTCACCCGCGTGTCGGCGCTGACCAGACAAGTGATCTCGCCTCCCGAGTCAGCGTTGGGGGCGTCCTGCCTGCCGCCGCAACCTGTAGCCGCCACGGCGGTCAGCATCAGCGCCACGAAGACCCTAGCCGCACTCCTCATGTCCTTCTCCTCTTGTCGATGATGGTCAACGCGACTGCACCGAACAGACACACCAATCCCGCCGTGATCGTAGCGGGATCCAGGAACAGCAGCAGTACCGCCGCAATCGCGGTGACAATCCGGGCAACCGGTCCCATAGCGCCGACGCCGAGCGCCCACCCACCGACAGCGAAGGACAGAGCCGCGATCCCCACGCACGCCGCCGCCGCGGCCCACACCACGCCGAGCGCCGGCCCGCGCCCCAGCAGATACTCGCCAGGGGCGGTCAGCACGAACACGATGGGAACTAGAAACGCGGGTGCGGCGTAGCGCAGCGTCTGCCACATCGTGGGGATCGCTTGACCGCCGGTGACCGCTGAAGCGCCGACGGCTGCCAGCGCAGTCGGTGGCGTCACCTCAGAGAGCACCGAGTAGTAGAAAACGAACATGGCGGCAGCGGGGGCGGGGACATCGAGCGCAAGCAGGGCCGGACCGATGATGACCCAGCCGATGACGAACGACGCTGTCACCGGTATGGCGAGTCCCAACACGGCCAGCGCCACCGCGGCGAACAAGGCCGTTAACGCCAGCATTGCCGTGCGGTTGTCGGTGATCGCGCTGACCCCGCCGACCAGCACAGAGGAAAATTGTGCGCCCAGACCAGTCTTCGTCGTCATCGCCGTGATCACCCCGGCCGCGGCACACACCGCGACGACTGGCAGTACGCCCCTGACTCCGGCGCTGAGAGCGTCGAACAGTCGGCGGGGGGTCATCGCGTGCCGCCGATCTAAAAATGAAAGCAGGACGGCCAATATCGTGGCGTACACGACCGCGCGCGTCGCCGACATCCCGACAGCCAGCAGGACGACTATGGCGATGAGCGAAGAAAAATGATATCCGAAGCGGCCGAGTAGCTTCCATGGTGACTCGGCATCGAGGTGGGCCGCACGCATACCGAATCGGCGGGCATCGATCTCAACGGCTAGCAGAATGCCGAGGTAGTACAGAATGGTCGGGATCGTCGCCCAGCCGAGCACCGTTAGGTATGAGACTTCGAGGTACTCGGCGACGATGAATGCGGCCGCCCCCAATGTCGGCGGCGACAGCAACGCGCCGACTCCGGCCGCCGCGAGCACGCCGCCGGCACGTTCGGGGGTGTAGCCCGCCTGACGCATGATCGGCCAGGTCACCGCACCTACAGTGACGGCGGTAGCGGTCCCCGACCCCGAGACGGTGCCGAGCAGAAATCCCGACGTTACGGTGGTGCGGCCCGCGGCACTACGCGAACGTCGAAAGGCCGCAACCGACAGGTTCACGAAGAATCGCGCGCCGCCGGAAAATTCGAGCACCGCGCCATAGATCGTGAAAAGCACGATGTATGTCGCGGCCACGTCGAGCGGGGTTCCGAAGAAGCCACTGCCGGAGTTGTACAGCGCGTCGATGATCTGGTCGAAGTCCAGACCGGCATGCGCGATGGCCCAACCCTGCGGGAGCAAGCCGCCGTAGTAGCCATATGCGAGAAAAACCCCGCATACGATGGGCAGCGCCCAGCCCGTAGTTCGTCGACAGGCCTCGATGATGAGCACGAGCAACAGCGCCCCCATCGCCACGTCGATGGGTTCCAGTAGCGCCTGCCGGTCCAGGAATGCGTTGTATCCGCCGCCGCCGGATCCGATTTTGAATGGAAGCACCGGGTACAGACAGACCAACAGCGTGACCGCAGCGAGCAGCCAATCGAGTGCACTGGGCCGATCCTTGGAATCGAAGCGGGGCAATCCAGATCGGTAGACCAGGTACACCAGCGGAAGGGATCCCGCTAAGAACACGATCAGGTAGTACTGGCTGCCCTCGGACAGCGGACGGAACACCTGCCAGATGGTGAGCACAGCGACCGCGAACGCCACAACGGCAACCAGCCGGTTTGTCCAACCATGGAGTTGACGGCCGGGCTTCTCCTGGTCGTCCACCGGCCGGTCCACCGGCACATCCTGCGACCGCCCCGAGGGCGAGAACGTGGCGCCGCGCGTCGGTGTATCGCCGGGCGCCGTCGACGAGCTTGAATCCATCGCATCGAACCGTAGGCCGCTGGTGCCGCCTTTCAAAGCGGATTTCGGACTTCGAGCCTGGCAAACCTCGGCAGCCGACACCGGGTCTTGGGTCGGTGTCTACGTCGCGCTTGGCGGGTAAGACACGGAACTGGCCCTATGCTGGGCCCCGGCATCGACAACGGAGGCTTCCTGATAAATCGTCTATCACCGATGAGTACCGGGTGAACTGCCAGCCAGTCGGCGCGCCCCACCCCGTGTCCGCGTTCGTTGGGGCGCCGCGAGCCCGAGGCTGGATCCACGTCTATTCGGCAGCCGCGGCGATCCTCGCCGGCACTGCCCTGGTGCCCATCGCATGGGTCACGGTGTCCCCGAGGACTGGCTGGGCAACCCTGGTCTACTGCCTGGGAATCGTGGCGATGTTCGGAATCAGCGCCGCCTACCACCGGGTGCACTGGCGCTCACCGGCGGCGCAAAAGTGGATGATGCGGGTCGACCATTCGGCGATCTTCGTATTCATCGCGGCCAGCTATACCCCCTTCGCGCTGTTGGCGATGCCGGCGCCCACCGGCGCCGAAGTTCTCACGTTGGTTTGGGCCGGAGCAGCCGCCGGTGTCGCACTCAAGATGTGGTGGCCTTCGGCCCCCCGTTGGGTGGGCCTCCCGCTGTACCTGTTACTCGGCTATACCGCGATCTGGTTCGCCGGAACTCTGGTCGACGGTGCAGGTCTTGCCGTAGTCGCTCTGTTGGCCCTCGGGGGTGCGTTCTATAGCATCGGCGCCGTTTTCTACGGCTTCCGCTGGCCGAACCCATGGCCAGCAACGTTCGGTCACCACGAGTTCTTTCACGCATTCACCGCCGCGGCGGCGCTGTGCCACTACGCCGCGGCATGGGGCCTCATCATCTAGCCGAATACTAGCCATCGAACCCGTCGAGAGGCGCGCCGTCCAGATGGGTCACCCGGTCGCTGACCGGCCGGCGCGGAGTAGCGGGCAGCGGATCGGCGTCGGCGGGAGACCAGCCGACGCGCACCGGTGAAAAATGAGGAGGCAGGCGATGCGCGACTCCGCAGTGGACGCCGAGATCATCAAAGCGGCCGCGAAGTTAGCGTGCCGTGCGCCGTCGCTGCACAACAGCCAGCCGTGGCATTGGGTGCTCGAAGGCAACGTCGTCCAGCTGTTCGCCAACCCACCCCACGTCGCCCCCGCCACCGACCGGTCCCGCCGCGAAACGCTGATCAGCTGTGGCGCCGCACTCGACCATTTCCGGGTAGCCATCGCCGCGACGGGATGGACGGCCAACCTCGACCGATTTCCCAACCCGAATGACCCTCAACATCTGGCATCAATCGATTTCAGCTCGAGCAAGTTCGTCACAGATGGCCACCGCCGCCGCGCCGAGGCGATCCTCCAGCGCCGCACTGACCGGCTGCCTTTCGGCGCACCACCGGATTGGTTCGTGTTCGAGGCGGAGTTGCCGGCATCGCTGGGGGCCGAATCAGTGCAGCTCGGCGTGATCGCCGACGAGCTTCGGCCGGAGCTGGCTGCGGCTTCTGATCTCACCGAGTCGCTGCGTCTGTACGACACTCCCTATCACGAGGAAATTCGTTGGTGGACTGCAGGTTCAGCCACCGCTGAGGGCATCCCACAGAGTTCGTTGATTTCGGCGGCCGAAAGCGACCGCGTCGATGTTGGACGCAGCTTTCCGGTCAGCCAAGACTCGCACCGGCGCCCCGAAGTGGGCGAGGATCAGTCCAAGATCCTTGTGCTGTCGACATTCGACGACACCCACGCCAGCGTGTTGCGTTGCGGGGAGGCGTTGTCAGCCGTACTCCTGGACGCCACCATGGCAGGCTATGCGACATGCACGGTCACTCATCTCACGGAGTTTCCAGCCAGCCGGACCGTTGTCGCTAGGCTCAGCGGGGGAAATCTGCCGCAAGTGTTGGTGCGGGTGGGGCTGGCCCCAATCGCCGCCGACCTCCCTCCAGCGACGCCGCGGAGACCGACCGATGACGTCTTCGAGGTTCGAACAGAAGGCACAAATCAAGGACCTTCGGCCCTGCGTGCAGGGCAGCGACACGAGTAGCGTCCGGCCTGAGAACGCGCTGGCGCTGAAGCTAGTACGCGAACACATCCGGCTCCGCGCGGCGCCATCGCCGCCTTGAGGCACACTCGCGATGGAACGTGGGTTGGTTCCCCCACATGAATTGACCTCATGGAAGTGCCGGGCACAGAACGTAGGGTGAGTACTGGACACCGGCTAAAGAAGGCGATCTTGTGGTGAAAGTCTTTCTCGTCGACGACCACGAAGTGGTTCGTCGGGGATTGATCGACCTCTTGAACGCTGACGATGAGCTCGAGGTGGTCGGTGAGGCGGGATCGGTAGCACAGGCAATGGCGCGAATTCCGGCCCTGCAACCCGATGTAGCAGTCCTCGACGTTCGCCTGCCCGACGGCAACGGAATCGAACTGTGCCGAGATCTCCTATCGCTGCTACCTAATCTGCGTTGCCTCATGCTCACCTCGTTCACCTCCGATGAAGCGATGCTCGACGCCATCCTGGCGGGTGCCAGCGGACACGTGATCAAGGACATCAAAGGCATGGAACTCGCCGCAGCAATCAAGGACGTCGGGGCCGGCCGATCGCTGCTGGACAACCGGGCAGCCGCGGCGTTGATGACCAAGCTACGTTCTGACGCCGACCACAGCGATCCACTGTCCGGGCTCAGTGCCCAGGAGCGCGTATTGCTGGATCTGCTGGGTGAGGGCCTGACGAACAAGCAGATCGCGGCCCGAATGTTTCTCGCCGAGAAGACGGTCAAGAACTACGTTTCCAGGCTGCTGGCGAAACTGGGGATGGAACGCCGCACACAAGCGGCGGTATTCGTTTCCCGGTTAGACTAACCTCGCCCCCACCAAGCGGACTGACCGTCGAACGGGCCACGGCCAGCCTTTGATATGCGGACCACGCCAAGTTGATATGCGGACCAAGCCGAGATTGTCTCACGACGATCACTGGGATCTGTGCGCGCAGACCAACACCGGGCCAAGCCGCCTCACCTAACGGTTCCTGCTCGCTTTGGTGACAAACGATGACAGTCGAGGCAGATCTCATGGCCCGAGTGGTTAGATCTGGCGAGCCGCCGATTTAAGCCGACGGCATGGAGGTAAGTATATGGGGTCGCCTGCGACCACACAGCTGATGTTGCTGTTTATGGCGGTGGCGGTGGTCGCTGCGCTGTGCGGATTCCTCGCAGCAGCCGTGTTACACGGGAGGAAACAGCCTAGGAAACGGGCCTTCCGCGTCGGCGTCTTGTGCGGATTCCTGGCGGGCCGCATCGTTGGCGGCCGCCGGCCGGGCGCAAAGATACTCAAGGCCATCGGCACCACCAGCCGGCGAAGCTGGCTGACGACAAGCACAGCCGCCGTGTCGGTGCTCGCCGTCCTCACCGCTCTGACCGGCCTCGGCACACCCATGGCGGCCGCCGCACCGAAGTGCAATGACATCGAGATTGTGTTCGCCCGGGGCACCACCGAGCCCGCTGGGCTGGGCGCTGTCGGCAAAGCGCTGGTCTCCACCCTGCGGCCGATGATGCCGGGCCAGTCGATCGGTGCCTACGCGGTGAAGTACCCGGCTTCGTGGGATTTCACTCAGGTGGCGACCGGAGCTAACGACGCAAGCAACCGCATTCAGTCCATCGCCGCCACCTGCCCGGCCAGCAAGATCGTGCTGGGCGGCTACTCGCAAGGCGCCGCCGTCATCGACGTCGTCACCACCTCACCGATCGCGGGACTCGGCTATACCGAGCCCCTGCCCGCCGCGGTTGTCCCGCACATCGCGGCCGTCGCCGTCTTCGGGAACCCCTCGACCCGACTCGACCGGCCACTGACCGCCCTGAGCCCCGACTTCGGTCCCCGTACCGCCGATTTGTGCAACACCAACGACCCAATCTGCTCGAGCGGTAAAGATCTCGAAGCCCACAGTCGATATCCGCAGTCCGGCCTGGTCAATCTCGCCGCCCAGTGGATCACCAAACAGGTCGAGCAGCGCCATCCGTCAGCGGCGAACTCCTAACTCGTCCAGCCGGGCGTGATAGGCCTCAATGCTGGCGAGTTTGACCTCCTCATAGCCCCGCACCAGGTCCGCCAGACCAGCGACCTGCCGTGCCCGGTCATAGTTGGCCGAGTCCAACTCGGCGGCAAGCCGAGTCACAATCGCGACATATTCGGCAAGCAGCTGTCGTTCGATTCTGCGAACCTGCGTATGTCCGAATGGATCGAACTTGGTGCCGCGCAGCCACTTCCCGTTAGCGAGGATGCGAAGGGAGACATGACTTCGGGGGCCGAGGCCGATCTTCTTCCTGCGCCCCATCGCCCGTAGCATCGGCGGGTGCAGTCTGTAGGTTAGCTTCTGGCCGGCCGGGATCTCGGATTTCACGTACGAGAGGAACTGCGGATCGGTCAGCAGTCGTGCCACCTCGTACTCGTCTTTGTACGCGGTGAACTTGTAGAGCCCCTTGGCGACGGCCTCACTGAACTCGGTGCGCTCGCCCACCGCACGCTCAGCGGTCCAGATCGATTCCAGGAGTGTGACGTATCGGCGGGCGGCCTTGTCACCTTGGAATCCGACGAGGTCGGCCGCACGCCGTGCGATGAGATCACCGACCTGCCCGGAGAACGTGGTGCCGTCGAGGACGCCAGCAGGCGGCAGAGTCAGCTTCCGGGGAGCCTGCGGGGACACGGCTTCATCGAAACGGGCCGGGTCGGCAACGGCGAGTCGCCCCCAACCGAACGCCGCCCTATTGGTCTCGACGGCCACGCCGTTGATCTCGATGGCTTCCTCGATAGCAGATGCTGGAATCCTCAGCGCACCAGCCTGATAGGCCGCACCGACCAGTAGGAAGTTGGCAGCCGCGGTACTGCCGAACAGCTGCTGGGCCGCAGATGTGCCGTCGAAGGAGTAGACAGTATGGGACACCCGGCCCAACCGGTTCAGCAGGTGGGGCATCTCGGGGTAGGTGACGGTGTTGTCGTACACCATGTCACCGGTTGGCGTCTTGCTGGTCGAGGCAACGGAGACTGTCTTCGCGGGGTCTCCGTAACCGAGATTCTTCGTGTCAGCGCCGACCAGTAGATCGAAAGCCATGACGCAGTCCGCGCTGCCGGGGGTGAGCCGATTGGCAGGATCGAGCTTGCCCGCGGCGAATCGCAGATGTGAGACAACGGGACCGGCCTTCTGACTCAGGCCGATCTGATCCAGACTCTCCACGTCGTAGCCGGCGCGCAGCGCCGCGGTGGCGAGCACCTGGTTTACCGTGACGATGCCCGTGCCGCCGATTCCGGCCAAAAATACGTTGCGCGTGGCGGTCACCGGCTCAACGACAGGGTCTGGCAGAACAGGGGGCGTAGGCGCCGATCGTGGGGTACGTGGCTTCGCGCGGCGACCCCTCTTGGCGTGCGCTGGCGGCACTTCGACCGTCACGAAGGACGGGCAGTTGCCGTCGAGGCAGCTGTAGTCGGTGTTGCATGAGCTCTGGTCGATCCGCGTCTTACGGCCGAATTCGGTGTCGACCGGTTGCACGGATAGGCAATTGGATTTGACGCCGCAGTCACCACAACCCTCGCAGACCGCTTCATTGATGAGCACCCGGGTGGTGCGGGTGGGCAGCGTCCCGCGTTTACGTTGCCGGCGCGCATCGGCGGCACAGTGCTGGTCATAGATCAGCACAGTCACACCTTTGACGCCGCGCAGTCGCTTCTGGGCCTCCTCGAGGCGGTCGCGGTGCCAGACGATGGTGCCCTTTGCGAGTTCACGTCTGTTGTGTCTCTTGGGTTCATCGGCGCAGATGATGATTTGTCCGACGCCCTCGGATGCGAACTTGTGCGTCAACGTGGCGATCGAGAGCGCACCCTCGGCATTCTGGGCGCCTGTCATAGCCACAACCTCGTTGTACAGCAGCTTGTAGGTGATGTTGACGCCCGAGGCAACACAGGCCTGGACTGCGAGCTGGCCGGAGTGAAAGAACGTTCCATCCCCGATGTTTTGGAAAAGGTGGGGAATATCGGTGAACGGCGCTTGACCGATCCACTGGCTGCCTTCCCCTCCCATCTGAGTAAGCCCGGTGACGGCGCTGTCCTTGCGGCCCGATATCGTCACCATGGTGTGACAGCCAATGCCACCACCTGCCAGGGATCCTTCGGGCACGGCAGTGGAGCGGTTGTGCGGGCAGCCGCTGCAGAAGTACGGGGTGCGTTGCGCGGTGAGAACTTCCAGCGAAATCGCCGGGGGCGGAGGCTTCTTGAGCTCCAGCCGTTCCCCAAGCGCACGTCGCAGCGGCGCCAATAGACGACCCGCGGTTAGCTCACCACCGGCGGGGATCAGCGGGTGCCCCGCGGCGTCCTTCTTACCAATGATCCGCGGCGCAGCTACCCGACCGTAGAGAATTTCGCGCATCTGGGATTCGACGAACGCAGTCTTGTCCTCGACAACGAGGATCTCCTCGAGTCCGTCAGCGAAGACGGTGACGCCTTCGGGGCCCAATGGAGTGGGCATACCGATGCGCAACAACCTAATGCCGGCATGGTGCAGCGCGAAATCGTCAGCTCCGAGATCGGCCAAGGCTTGCCGCACAGAGTCGAAAGTTGTTCCGGTAGAGGCAATCCCGGTTTTCGCGTTCGGCGGGTCGAGCTCGATGACGTCGAGACTGTTGGCAGCACCGTAGGCACGTACAACTTCAGCTCGGGGCCCGTACAGATCGGCCTCAGCGTCGAGACTGGCTGCCGGAGCCGCCATCGGCCGCTGGCGGTAGAGAAACGGCCTTCCCTGCCAGAGGACTTCGGGAATTACGACGTCGACGTCGACGTCGCGGGAGCCCACGGACCAAGCGCCATCGGCCACGTCGGCGACAATCTTGAGCGCCACCACACATCCCGAGGCCCGTGACAAGGCCACAGCGTGCATCGTCATCGTGACGATCTCTTGAGCATTGCGCGGGAACAGAACCGGAATGCCGAGAGCGGCCAGGGATCGCTCGCTGACGGCGGGCACCGTCGAAGACTTTGAGGCCGGGTCGTCACCGACCAGGAGGAGCATTCCGCCGTGTGGGTTGGCGCCGTACATGTTGGCGTGTCGGAGGGCGTCTGTGGCCCGATCCAGACCGGGCCCCTTGCCGTACCAGATGCCCACGACCCCATCGTGCGTCGGTGTGCCAGCTGGCAGTGTGGTTTGACTGCCCCACACCGAGGTAGCCGCCAGCTCCTCGTTGAGACCGGGCACAAAGGTGATGTCATGTGCGCCCAGGACCTCAGGCATAGCGGCTAGCATCCGGTCGACACCAGCGAGGGGGCTGCCCTGATATCCCGAGACGAACGTCGCCACCTTCAGGCCGGCGCGTGCGTCGCGGTCGTGTTGTTCGACCAGGGCGCGGGCGATGGCTTGCACGCCCGTCAGTAGGACCGGACCGGATCCGGGGTAGTACCGATCGCCGAGTTCGTACGGGCTTTCCTGGCCGTCATACTGGCTTTGGCAGGGGCTTTGGTAGGGGTCCTGTTGTGCTGGGCGAATGTCGAGATCGGTCATCTGCGCTCACCTCCTCTGATTCTGCCCCATGGGCGGAGTGCTTCTTCCAGAGTGACAGCAGTATGCAGAGTGAGCAAGCCCGCGGTTTATTTTTGAGCATGTTGCCCATATCTGGCCGCGCTTGTCGTGCAATACTGAGCGATATGACGAGGTTGGACCGCACAGACGCTCGGCTACTCCTGGCGCTATGCGACGCTCCGCGGGCCACCGGGGTGCAATTGGCAGCCATGCTGTCCCTAGCGCGCAACACGGTGCAGGCGAGGCTGGCTCGATGGGACCAAGACAAGGTGCTCGCCCCCATCGACCGCTGCGTGTCGCCGCGCGATCTCGGTTATCCGCTCAAGGCATTCATCACCGTGGTGGTCGATCAACATCAACTCGAGGACGTCATCGCAGCCCTGGAGACCGTCACCCAGGTCACCCAGGTCACGGGGCTCTCCGGTGCGGCCGACCTGTTGATCGCTGTGGTGGCAACCGACGCCGACGATTTGTATCGCGTCGCCGGAGTGGTGTTGGCGGTAACCGGAGTCGAGCGCACAACTATGTCGGTGGCGATGCACGAGGTCATTGCCTATCGGACGCGACCGCTGTTGGAGCAGCTGGCCCTCGGGCACTGAACTTCCCCCTGGCGCGCCCTCGAGCAGGGTGACCTACAGCACCCCGTGAGCCCCAGGGGCACACCGATGGCATGTTGGAACCTGGACGTCGACAACCTGCCGAACCCGTTGAGGGCCAGTCAGATTAGGTCAACAGCACGCGTTCACAGCTTCTGCAGGGCCACCTTGAGCATGTTGGGGGCTGGCGCCAAAGGTCTCTGAGTCCGAAAGCACGGTATAGACCTCCCACTTCTCTCCTGCCGGGCCGGTGACCCACACCTTGTCTTGGGTGGCGAAGCAACAGGTGGTGTTCATCTGTTCCTCGGTAAACAGGTCCGCGCCGGCCAGTCGCGCGATCTCGGCGTGCACACTGTCAGAGGTCGCCACTTCTACTCCTAGGTGATTGAGCGTGCCACCCTGTCCTGGGTTTTGGATCAGTACGAGCTTCAGCGGAGGCTCGGAAACGGCGAAGTTGGCGTAGCCGTCCTTGACCTTGGCAGGCCCGGTATTGAAGAGCTTGGAGTAGAACGTGATCGCCTCGTCGAGATCGTCGACATTCAGAGCGAGTTGAACTCGGGACATGATGAAACCTCCGGAACCTGTGAGACTTATATCGAACTGGCTTACGGGTGCCAGTTTGCCACCTTTTTGATATATGTCAAGATCCGTGGCAGAATTGGTTCGTGCCCAAGAGCTTGCCGACGATCGACATGTCCACCCCCGTCTGCTGTGCACCCATGGCAGCCGGACCCATGAGCGACGACGACGCCCTACAAGTAGCTCTACGCCTCAAGGCGCTCGCAGATCCGGTGAGGGTGAAGATCATGTCGCTGCTCTTCAGTTCCCCCGCCAGCACCGAGAACAGCGGCGAACTCGCGGCGATACTTCAGCTCAGCGAGTCCACCGTCAGCCATCACCTCACACAACTACGCCGCGCCGGCTTCGTCGAATCCGATCGTCACGGAATGCACGTCTACCATCGGCCCGCTGCCAACGCAGTCGACGCTTTGTGCAAGGTCTTGGACCCCGATTGCTGCGCGCGCAGGGCTGATTCCTGAACTACTGAAGAAGGCGACCGAGACGACACTCGCGATCCCCGAATGCTCCAAGGCCCGTACG